>CALCKF010000066.1 GCA_937966095.1 uncultured Eubacterium sp. | reverse complement strand
AGATGACTTTCAAGGATGGTCAGTATCCCATCAAGATAAGTGTCGTAGTAGGCTTCTTCTGTCAGGTCGGCATAGGAGAAGTCGGCGTTTTTTTCATTAAAAGAATGAACATAGACCTGAATGGCATCGTAATTGTCCTTCAGGATATTCAGCGGCCGGATGGACAACTGCACAGTCTGGGGACTGCCGTCTGAAGCGGGTGTTTCAGCGGTTACCTCATAGCTGGCATTAGCATAGAGCTGGTTCAGCAGAGCGATGATCCGGTCTGTGGTTTCTTCGGATGGCGTGCCGGCGCCAAAAGCTGTCATAAAAGCTTCCGCAGAGGATGTAAGCCATTGATCACGGTAAAGAGAAACATCCGAGCGGGAGACGCCGGTAAAATCCATATAGGATGTATAGTTACCTTTGTACAGGGTATCCATGATCGAAGTCACGTAGCCGCTGCTGTCAAAATTATGCCCGCATCCTGTCAGCATCACAACCAGCAGAAGCAGACAGGGCAGAGAATATTTGAATTTCATAAACAACCTCCTTTATCATGCAACACTGCTCATTTTATCATAATTTTATGGGTGATGTGAATAAAATACCATCAATTTACATAAACTTGTCAATATAAGATAGTCTGACAGGCGTATCGGAGGGAAACATGGCGGGAAAAGTATGGAAGATAAGTATATGTATGATGCTGACGGTTTTATTATGTGCATGTACGGGAAATGACATGATGGAAAAAAAGGTGCGGGATTTGGATTTTACAGTTGTGAGTACAGAGGATATCAGTGAGGAACTGAAGTCACATATTGATGAGCGAAAGGAAGAAACCTTTACACTGATTTACAGAGATGGTGAGAATATGTATCTGATTGTCGGATATGGCAGTCAGGAAGGCGGCGGTTACAGCATTAGAGTCAATGATCTGTATCTGGGAGAGCAGTCAGTCTGTGTCAGTACATCTTTGGAAGGCCCGGGATCCGGCAAAAACACGGAGAGTGAGATCGGAGCGGGAACTGTATCGTATCCGTACATTGTGATTAAGCTGGAGACATTGGATGCTCCCGTCATTTTTGACATATAGAGGCCGGGATATATAGGGAAAATGCTGTCGAATTTTGCGTATACGATGAAATTATGAAGAATAAAGTACTAAAAAAATCGTGAAAATCTACAAAATAAACACGCATATTGAGAAAAATAAGTCTTTTTACTGTGCAAATTGACTTTTGATGAAAAAAGAGTTAAAATTATTACAGGAGTTTTATACATTATTACCAAACGGTAGTGAAAGTCCTTTGAAAGAGGTGAACGGATTTGCAGCAGAAAGATATTATGAACGTCAGGAGAGCAGTAGATGCGAATATCGGACGCAGAGTACGTGTGAGAGCGAATAAAGGCCGTCATAAATACTCAGTTGCCGAAGGTGTGATACAGGAGAGCTATCCAAGCATATTTACGGTAAGAATCAATGCAGATGAAGATAACGCTGAGAGAGTGGTATCGTATAGCTATACAGATGTTCTGACCCGGGATGTGCAGCTGGTTATTTGCAAGTAATCCGCAGATTTCATATATAACGCATAAATCCTTTCTTACAGGCATATCAATAGGATATGGATGTGAGGAGGGATTTTTTATGTTGACAGATACACAGATGCTGCAGGCGATGCATTTCAGATCCTCAGTGGCTTTACAGGTGACACTGGATCAGGATTATAACGTGCCGGATAATAAATCGGACATTGAAAAAGTGATTGTGGAGAACGGCGAAATACAGATACAGAATATAAAGACGATGCCGGACAAAATGATTTTAAAAGGCAGTCTGTTCTGGAGAATGGCTTATTTAAAAGATCGCCAGAATTGTACACTGGATCATATGGAAGGTGAACTGCCGTTTGAAGAAGTTGTCAATATGGACGGTTTGACAGAAGAAGCGAGAATACGGGTGGATTGTGAAATGGAAGATCTGAGAGTGACCATGATCCACAGCAGGAAAGTCAGTGTCAGATCCGTTGTCAATGTAAAGGTCCATGCGTCTGCGGTGGAAGAGATACCTGTTGTCAGTGAAATATCGGATACAGAGAAACATTTATGTCTGCAGCGACGGACACTTGATGTCAGTGGGATCGCTGTACGGAAAAAGGACACAATCCGTATACGGGAAGAAATGACGCTCCCGGGTAATAAGGCCAATATGCTGGAACTGATCTGGGGTGAGGTCCAGAACCGACGCGTGGATATACGGCCCCAGGATGATAAACTGCTGCTGAGGGGAGAGGCTTCTGTATTCTGTCTTTACAGCGGGGAAAATGAAGAAAATCCTTTTGAATATGCAGAAGCAGATCTGCCATGGCAGGCAGAGCTTCCATGCAGCGGCATGAGAGAAGATATGATCGTCAATAGTCATTTACATAAAATCGCTCAGTCCCTGGAAATGAAAGCGGATATGGATGGCGAAATGCGTCTGGTGATGGCGGAGATGGTTCTGGAGATTGATCTTGAAGCGTATGAAGAGAAAAAATTGCAGACTGTATCGGATGTGTACAGTCTGAAACGTCAGTTGGTGCCGGTTTATCAGGAGGCAGCGATGCGCCGGGTATGCATTCGCAATCAGACAGAGTGTAAGTTGTATGAAAAGGTGCGCATGCCGGGAGAACATGCCGGGGTTCTGCAGCTTTGTCATCCATGGGCAGAAATCAGGATGGACCGTCTGGAACTGACGGAAGAAGGTATAAGGGCAGAGGGTGTGGCGGATGTGCATATTCTCTATGTTAATGAGGATGACCATCTGCCCCTGGATATTGCCGGTGTGATGATCCCTTTTGCCTGTATGATTGAGACCGGTGTATTGCCGAAG
>CALCKF010000065.1 GCA_937966095.1 uncultured Eubacterium sp. | reverse complement strand
GCGCAGGCTGCCGCCACATTGGCCCACACCCCTGTGCAGGGCCGGTTTGAGGTTGAGGCAGCCCTTGATGATGCCAATATAGACAGATTCATAGAATGCCTGAGGAAGTTTGACGGTATACAGTTTACGCTGGTGACGCATCAGAAAGCCACTATGGAGCATGCAGATTCGCTTTATGGAGTGACTATGCCGGAAAAAGGCGTTTCAAAAGTGCTTTCGCTGAACCTTGAAGATAATTTTGATATATGATATAGAGCAGCAGGAGGATCTTTATATGATAAATGAAAACAGCAGTAAAAAATCGTTTTTGGGAAAACTTTCAAAACGTATAGGCGATGCACTTATGCTGCGCACTTCGGTAGACGAGGACTTCCTTGACGAACTCGAGGAGATACTGATAACATCTGATATAGGTATGGAAACCACAATGAAAGTGGTTGAAACTCTTCGTGATGAAATACAGTCCAACAGCCTTACAAAACCGGAAGTGATAAAGATAAGGCTCAGCAAGATAATAGCAGGACTGATAAACAAAAATGAGAAACATCGTCTTTGTGATGAGACACCGCTGATCATACTCATGATAGGTATAAATGGCGGAGGGAAGACCACATCAATAGGCAAGCTGGCTCATAAGCTGAAGTCGGAAGGGAAAACTGTAATGCTGGCTGCGGCAGATACATTCAGAGCAGCAGCATCACAGCAGCTTTCAATATGGGGAGACAGAGTAGGTGTCAATGTTATCAAACATAAAGAAGGAGCAGATCCGTCTGCGGTGATATATGATGCCATACAGTCAGCAAAGGCAAAAAACATAGATGTCCTCATATGCGATACTGCCGGAAGGCTGCAGAATAAGAAAAATCTCATGGATGAGCTCAGCAAGATGAACAAGGTGATTGCACGGGAGTTTCCGGAAGCAGCAAGGGAGAATCTGCTGGTGCTGGATGCAACGACAGGGAAAAATGCAGTTTCACAGGTGAAGGAATTCGGAGATGTGGCTGATATAACCGGGATAATACTGACTAAGATGGACGGTACTGCAAAAGGCGGTATAGTTATAACCATTGCGGATGAATTCGATATGCCTGTAAAATTCATTGGTGTAGGCGAAGGTATAGATGATCTGAAAGAATTCGATCCGGTGGAATTTGCGGAAGGGATAACATATGAGTAAACCGTTGGTGGCCGTGGTTGGAAGGCCGAATGTAGGAAAATCAACATTTTTTAATAAAGTCGTAGGGAGAAGGGTATCAATAGTGGAAGATACCCCGGGCGTTACAAGAGACAGGATATATGCCGAAGCGGAATGGGCAGGAGTCAGTTTTGCTCTTATAGATACAGGGGGAATAGAACCGGAGAGTAAAGATATCATATTGTCGCAGATGAGGGAGCAGGCAGAGATGGCAATGGATACCTCTGACGTGATACTTTTCATGACAGACGGGAGAGACGGCGTCACTGCATCCGACAGAGAAGTTGCATCTATGCTGATGAGGACAGGAAAAAAAGTCGTGTTGGCAGTCAACAAGATAGACAAGCCTGAGCTTCCTGATGATTTTTATGATTTCTATGAACTGGGACTAGGAGAGCCTGTGCCGATATCCGCTGCCAATATGCTGAATCTCGGAGATCTTCTGGACAGGATAATCGAGAATTTTCCAAAGGCGGATGAAGCTGAGGAGGAAGACAATATCAAGATAGCCATGATAGGCAAGCCTAATGTGGGGAAGTCATCTCTGATAAACAGGCTCCTGGGGGAAAACAGAGTCATAGTATCTCCTGTAGCAGGGACAACCAGAGATTCGATAGATACTCCGTTTGAAAAGGACGGCAAAAAATATCTGCTTATAGACACTGCTGGTATAAGAAGAAAGAGCAAAGTAAGCGAGGATATAGAAAGATTCAGTGTCATAAGGGCTGTCGCTGCTGTTGAACGGTGTGATGTCTGTATGCTTATGATAGATGCCTGTGAAGGCATAACCGAGCAGGATAAAAAAATCGCCGGTATAGCTCATGAAGCAGGCAAGGGTATCGTGGTGGTGGTTAACAAATGGGATCTTATAGATAAAGATACCAATACTATGAATGATTTCAGAAAAGAAATCGCAAGAGAGCTCACTTTTATGTCTTATGCACCTTCAGTATTCATTTCCGCACTTACGGGACAGCGGGTTGATAATGTGATAAGTATGGCTGAATATGTAGCAGAGAACAGGGCTATGAGGGTGCCTACAGGACAGCTGAACAGCCTGATAGCTGATGCTACGATGATGAAACAGCCTCCATCTGACAAGGGAAAGCGATTAAAGATATATTATGTTACTCAGGTTGGAGTGAAGCCTCCGCTGTTTTCCTTCAAGATAAATTCAAGGCAGCTGATGCATTTTTCATATGCCAGATATCTGGAGAATAAGATAAGGGAGGCCTTTGGATTTGAAGGGTCATCCATAAAATTCGTATTCAGGGAAAAAGGAGAAAAGGAAGATGTTTAACATTGGTTTGACTGACAGCGTAGATAATCCCGTCATGCTGATACTGGCGGTTGTGCTGGCATATCTGATAGGAAATATATCTCCGTCCATATTGATGGCAAGAGCAAAGGGAATAGATATCAGAAAAGAAGGAAGCGGAAATGCAGGCACTACCAATGCCCTACGTGTAATGGGGAAAAAAGCCGGGGCGATAACTCTTGTGGTAGACGTGCTTAAAGGAACATTTGCTGTTCTTCTGGGCGGAGCACTTGCAGGGCATGTGGGAATGATGCTGTGTGTAATAGCTGTTTTCTGCGGCCATGTGTGGCCTGTATTTTTCGGATTCAGAGGCGGGAAAGGTGTCGCTACGGCATTTGGTGCACTGATGGGATTGAATCCGCTTTTAGGGCTATCCACACTTGCGGTAGTGGTTATAGGGGTGCTGATATCCAGAAGGATGTCTGTAGGTTCTCTGCTGGGAGCTGTAGCCTTCCCATTTTTGGCAGTTTTTTTTGAAAAGGATTTTGTGCTGCTGGGAAGTATACTTGCTTTGATAGTACTTATCAAGCACAGAGGAAATATAATGAGACTGTTCAGAGGACAGGAGCCGGTAATGAGTATATTTGAAAAAAAGAAAAGGGATGAGGATATCAGCAGATCGTGATATTGAAAGGAGATTTATCATGGCGAAAATAGGTATAATAGGCGCAGGCAGCTGGGGTACGGCTCTTGCTACGGTATTGGCAGGAAAGGGAAATAATGTAAGGATATGGGATATAGATGAGAAACATCTCAGATCAATGGAGACTAACCGTGAGAATACTGATTATCTGCCGGGAGTGCCTCTGGATGATAATATAGAAATATCATATACGGTAAAAGAGGCCATACAGGATGCAGATGTAGTGCTTTTTTCAGCACCTGCGCAGCATTTCAGGAGTGCCATATCATCTGCTGAGGAATATATACCGGATAATGCTCTGATAGTGAATGTAGCCAAGGGTATAGAACAGAAGAGCCTTATGAGAATGTCTGAAATAGCTTCAGAATATATGGATCTGAACAGATATGTAGTATTGTCGGGTCCGTCGCATGCTGAAGAAGTAGGCAGAAGGCTTCCTACAACTGTGGCAGCGGCATCGTACTGTCTGGAGTCGGCTGAAAAGATACAGGATCTTTTCATGACAGACAGATTCAGAGTATATACAACGGAGGATGTAATAGGAGTGGAGCTTGGCGGGGCGCTGAAAAATATAATCGCTCTTGGTGCCGGTATATCGGATGGTATGGGATTCGGAGACAATGCAAAGGCAGCACTTATGACAAGAGGACTGGCCGAAATAACCAGACTTGGTGTAAAGCTCGGTGCAAAGCCGGAGACATTCGCCGGACTTACAGGAACAGGAGATCTGATAGTGACATGCACCAGCATGCATTCCAGGAACAGACGATGCGGGATAATGATCGGAGAAGGGATGAGCCCGGAAGAAGCAACTAAAAAAGTGGGAATGGTGGTTGAAGGTATGTTTACTACAGAAGCCGCATATGAACTGGCAGCAAGAGAAAAAGTAGAAATGCCTATAACAGAGGCGATATACAGAGCGATAAAAGGAGAGATCACAGCTGCTGATGCCGTAGGTCTTTTGATGGGCAGGGACAAGAAACATGAACAAGGCTGAAAAAATGGATATACTTAACGGGAAAAAATACAATATAATAACTTTCGGATGCCAGATGAATGAGCATGATTCTGAAACAATATCCGGCATGCTGCAGGAAATGGGATGTATAGAAACACCTTCGAAAGATGATGCTGATATAACCGTTATAAATACATGCAGTATAAGAGAAAATGCAGACAAGCGATTTTTCGGGACCCTCGGACAGCTTAAAAAGATAAAGGAAAAAAAACCGGGGTATATCGCATGCGTCTGCGGCTGTATGATGCAACAGCAGCATATAATAGATACGGTAAAGAGCAAATATCCGTGGGTTGATATAATATTCGGGACCCACAACATACACCGGTTTCCTGAGCTGCTTGAAAAGGTTTGCATGGAAAAGCAGAAGATATCGGAAGTGTTTGAAGACAGCAGCGATATAGTGGAAGGCCTTCCTGCAAAAAGACTGTACAGACATAAATCTTTTGTAAATATAATGTACGGATGCAATAATTTCTGTACATACTGCATAGTGCCGTATACAAGAGGACGGGAAAAAAGCAGACATCCGGAGGATATATTATCTGAGATTGTCAGACTTGCTGAGGATGGAGTAAAGGAAGTCACTTTGCTGGGACAGAATGTAAACTCCTACAGAGGTATCGGAAAGCATGGGGATGTCTGTGATTTTACGGATCTCATATATAGGATAAATGAGCTGGACGGGATCGAAAGAATAAGGTTCATGACATCTCATCCCAAGGATCTTTCAGATAAACTGATAAATGCGTACATTGACTGCGATAAGCTTTGCAATTATATACACCTTCCGGTGCAGTCCGGCAGCAGTGCTGTCCTTGAACGTATGAACAGACATTATACGAGAGAGCAGTATATGAAACTGGTCGAAAAATTGAGAGATGCGGTTCCGGATATAACTATAAGCACAGATATAATAGTAGGATTTCCCGGCGAAACAGAAGCGGATTTTCAGGAAACGCTTTCGCTGGTGCGGGAAGTTAGATATGACTCTGCATTTACATTTCTGTATTCGATAAGAAAAGGTACGCCTGCCGCTTTGTATGAGGATCAGATAGCCGAAGAAATAAAGCATGACAGGTTCGATCGTCTTGTAGAGGCTGTAAATGAAGAGAGTATGAAAAAAAACAGAAAATATGAAGGACGTGTCGTAAAGGTGCTGGTTGACGGGTTAAGCAAAAAAGACAGCAATACCCTTACAGGGCGTACTGAAGGTTTCAAGCTTGTGGATTTCAAAGGCCCGGAAGAACTTATAGGCAATATGGCGGAAGTTGAGATAACATGCGGCAAAACCTTCAGCCTGACCGGAAGAATAAAATAAAGTATTTTTTATAAAGAGAGAATAAAAACAAAACCTCCTAAATATACTGTATTGATTTACAGTCAAGGACATGGGGAGGTTTTTATTTTGGAAAACATAAATATTTATAAAAAAATAGGCGAGAGAACAGGCGGCGATATTTACATAGGAGTAGTAGGGCCGGTAAGAGCCGGCAAATCAACCTTTATAAAGAGATTTATGGATCTGATGGTAATCCCCAATGTGAAAAACACTTACGAAAGACAGAGGATACTGGACGAAATGCCCCAGAGCGGCAGCGGGAAGACCATAACGACGACTGAACCTAAATTTATCCCTGCTGAAGCCGTGAAACTGGAATTTGAGGACAATGTGAATCTGAAAGTGCGTATGGTGGATTGCGTGGGATACCTCATACCGGGAGCGATAGGCAACATGGAAGATGGAGAAGCCAGAATGGTGGCGACTCCATGGGATGATGAGAAGATGACCTTTGAGGAAGCTGCAGAGATCGGGACAGAAAAAGTAATACGGGATCATTCCACTGTAGGTGTGGTGGTTACTACCGACGGCTCTATAGGCACTATGGAGAGAGCAGCTTATGAAGAGGCGGAGGAACGCGTGATAAAACAGCTCAGGGAAATCAACAAGCCTTTCGTCATCCTGCTGAATTCCGTGAATCCGTCGTCATCATCCGCTGAAGCGCTGGCAGACAGCATAGAGAAAAAATACGATGCCCCGGTTATAAGGGTAGACTGTGCAAAAGCTTCTCAGCAGGAAATAAACGCGATAATGATGCAGCTGCTTGGAAGATTTCCGGTAAGAGAAGTAGCTTTCAGTATACCGGGATATCTTGAAGGCCTTGATGAGGATCACTGGCTGAAAAAACAGGTGATAGACAGTATAAAACACTGGTCAGGATCATTTGACAATATGCAGGAGCTGAAAGCATCGGCGCCGTCTCTTGAAGACGGCACCATGATAAAGCGTGCGTCTATACAAAATATCGATATGGGAACCGGAGAGGCAGAGATAAAGCTTGATATGGCGGAGGATCTTTACTATCGGATCATCACCGAACTTATGGGAACACAGGTGGATAATGATTATGAATTTTTCAATCTGCTCAGAGAATTTTCAGAGGCGAAGCAGGCTTATGACAAGCTCCGTGATGCTATACAGCAGGTAGGAGAAAGAGATTACGGGATAGTGGAACCTAAACTTAACGAGATGGTTTTAGAGGAACCGGAGATATTCAAGGACGGGAGCAAATACGGCATAAAGATAACAGCTAAGGCACCTACCCTTCATATAATAAAAACCGATATAACAACAGAGATATCACCTGTTGTCGGAAGTGAAAAGCAGGCAGAGGATCTCGTGAACAGCTTAAAGGATCAGATGGAAAATTCGCCAAACAGCATATGGGATACAAATATATTCGGGAAGTCGCTATATGAAATGGTGGCTGAGCAGATGGAGAACAAGATAGCGGCAGTACCTGAAAACATAAGAGTAAAGATGCAGAGGTCCCTGCAGAAGATAAGCGATGAAGGGAAGGAATACTTTATTTGTATAATAATATAAAACAACATGACCGAAAAACAGACTATTAGACTGCCATATCGCACATAATAACGGTATGGATAAGAAAAATGGAAAAGCGACAATAGCAGTAGCGGTCATAACAGCGTTCGTCACTACATTTACAGGCAGTGCGCTGAATATGTCGATACCTGCCATAGGCGCCGAATTCGATGTTGGTGCAGGATATGTGGGCTGGCTCGTTACGGGATATACTCTTACTGTGGCAGCTCTTTCGGTACCTTTTGGCAGGATTGCAGACGTGACATGCAGAAGAGCGATACTGATATATGGTATAGCTGCATTTTCCGTTTGCTGTGGCATAGCGGTTTTTTCGTCATCAATGACTATGCTTTTAGCAGTAAGGATCGCCCAGGGTGCAGGTGCTGCTATGATATTCAGCACAAACACCGCAGTGCTGATAAGTGTATTTCCTGATGATGCAAGAGGTCGAGTTCTGGGATATTCGATCGCGGCCACATATGCCGGGCTTTCTGCCGGACCGGTCATAGGAGGCCTCCTCAACTATAATTTCGGATGGAGGTCCACTTTTGTGATCACTGGTATATTGTCAGCGTTATCGCTGCTGGCAGCGATAAAAGGGCTGCCCCGTGAAAAATATGAATCATTGAGGAGACCGCCTGATATAGCTGGGAATATTCTGTATATGTTATTTATCGTTCTACTTATGTACGGGCTGTCAGAGATAGGGACGGGCCCTGTACCTGCAGCAGCAGCGGCTTTAGGGTCAGTATTGGCGGTGGTGTTTGTATTGCACGAAGCCAAGGTGCGTGATCCCGCGGTCGATGTGAATATATTTAAAGAGATACCGGGGTATACATGTATGAATATAGCGGCTATGATAAATTACGGAGCAACGTTTGCCGTAAGTTATCTTATGTCGATATATCTTCAGGTCATATCGGGATATACATCACAGATGGCAGGAGTTATAATGATAGTTCAGCCGCTTATGATAGCAGGACTTTCTCCTTTGGCAGGAAGAATGTCGGACAGGCTGTCACCTCATATCATGTCTTCTGTTGGTATGGCGCTGTGCGGCGCAGGTGCTGTTATTTTGGCTTTTGCGGGGGCGGATACTGCACTTGCTATCATAGTAACGGCTCTTGCCGTTACGGGATTGGGATCAGCTCTTTTTTCATCACCTAATACAAATGCGGTAATGGCATCTGTAGACAGGGAGGATTACGGAGTGGCATCGTCTGTGCTTGCCACGATGCGGTCGATCGGGAACACTCTCAGTATGGCGGTAGTGACTGCAGCAGCAACTGCCCTGATGTCGGATGCCACACTTATGGAAGCATCGCATGAAGATATGATAATAATGATGAGGATATCATTTTCAATATTTTCCTTATTCTGTGCAGCAGGCATTTTCTTCTCGATCAAAGGGAAGAAAGCCTGTTCTTGACAACGGCATAATGCGGTTATATATTATTATGGTAAAGTGATGGATCCAGGAGGGAACGTAGTGATAAGAGAATTGAAATCTTCCAAAAAAAGAACAGAAAAGGACAGGAGCCGTTTGACAAAGAGTGTCAGTGAAATCATAGATAATGTGATAAGAAACGGGGATGATGCTCTCAGAGCATATAATGCGAAGTTTGACGGCTGTGACAGGAAAGTGCTCAGGATTTCAAAGGAGGAGATAGCTGCCGCCTATGAGAAGATATCAGAGGATGAGCTTATAAATATAAAGAAAGCAGCCGCTAACATAGAGGCATTTGCCATAGAACAGAAATCTTCAATAGGAGAAATCAGGGATTTTTCGCCGTCACCCGGTATAATTCTGGGTCACAGAGCAATCCCCGTAGATTCATGCTGCTGTTATGTCCCGGGAGGGGGATATCCTCTATATTCTACAGCCCTTATGTTGGGAATACCTGCAAAAGTGGCAGGTGTAAAGCGTGTGACCGCATGTTCACCTGTAATAAAGGGGACAGAATCAATACATCCGAAAACTCTTGCAGCTATGGATATAGCAGGCATAGACGAGATATATGCTGTCGGGGGAGCTCAGGCTGTAGCTGCATTTGCATACGGAACAGCTCAGATACGTTCCGTTGATCTGATAGTGGGACCGGGGAACAGTTTTGTGACGGAAGCAAAAAGACAGTGCTACGGTAAAGTAGGTATAGATTTTGTGGCAGGCCCGAGTGAAGTCCTTGTGATAGCTGACGGACAGGCAGACCCGGAGATAATAGCTGCCGATCTTCTGGCACAGTCGGAACATGATAAAGAAGCAAAGGGAATCCTTGTAACCATTGATGAGACATTGGGATATGCGGTACAGGAGGCTGTTGAAAGACAGTTAGATACTCTGGATACCGCTGATATTGCTGCAAGCTCGTGGAATGATTTCGGTGAGATACTCATTGCGGACAGTATCGATGAGGCCGTGGAATATGCTAATGAATATGCTCCTGAGCATCTGGAAATAAATGTATCGTCTGAAGATACAAATGAAGCAGTATGCAAATTGAGAAACTACGGATCATTATTCATCGGAGGAAATACGGCTGAAGTTTTTGGAGATTATGCGTCGGGTACCAATCATACACTGCCTACTCTGGGAGCGGCAAGATATACAGGAGGCGTGTGGGTAGGGACGTTTACCAAGATATGTACATATCAGACCATGACTAAGGAAGCTATGAAAGGTATAGCTCCTCTTGTATCGAGCCTTGCCCGTGGAGAGGGTCTTACGGGACATGCGAGAGCAGCAGAGATAAGGCTTGAAAAAGCCTGATGATGATGTTTAAAGCTTTAAAAACAGAAAATATCGCAGATGTTGTTAGAATTCACTGTCTGCGATATTTTTTCTTCTTTATATAGAAAAAATTGTATATTTAGGGGACCGGTAACAACCGTCTTGAAAAATTGTCGGAAAAATGACATAATTGATATGTGATAATATACGGAGAGGTTTTGATTATGAATATCAAACAAATTGCAAAAGCGGCAGGTGTTTCGGTAGCTACGGTCTCCAGAGTTTTGAATCACCCTGAAAACGTTGCTCCAAAGACAAGAGACAGGATACAGAAAATCATAGAAGAAGCAGAATATAAACCAAACTGGTTTGCACGCGGACTTAATTTCAACAAGACTAAAACTATAGGACTGCTTATCCCCAATATGCTGAACAGTATGTATATGGAGATAGCCAAGGGTGTAGAGGATGTGGCTAAGCAGAAAGGGTATGTCATATTCATGTGCAATGTTGAAAAGAATACCGATATGGAAAAAAACTATATAGAGCATATGCTTACCAGATGTGTGGACGGGATAATCATAATGTTTACTTCTCTGGATGGTCAGTACATAAAATCGATTGAGGAGCATAATGTGCCAGTGGTGCTGATAGGCGAAAACAAAGGCGTCAGCGGTTTGAACATAGTAAAGATAGATTCGATGCAGGGCTCCGAGAATATCGTAAAGCAGCTTGTCGATAACGGAAAAAGATCCATAGGTATATTGTACGGGAACGATCCGATACAGGAATCAATGGATATGCTTGAGGGATACAGGAAAGTTTTGAAAAGCAGCGGAATAAATGTGGAATCACGTTTCATAAAACCTGTTGACAATACCATAGAGGGAGGATATCTGGGAGCAAAGAAAATGATAGCGGAGGGGCCTCCGGATGCCATATTTGCCACGAGCGACGATATTGCCTACGGAGCCATGGATGCAATAAAAGACAGTGAGCTTAATGTTCCCGATGATATTGCAGTGGCCGGATTTGGAAATGCCAGAATGTCAAATCTTGTGGAACCGAAGCTTACAACAGTGGAGATACCGTTTCACAAGATGGGAGTATACGGTGCAAGACTGCTGTTCGATCTTATAGAGGATGAAGGGAGAACAACGGAAAATGTACGCGAGATAACTCTGCAGACAAAACTCAGGATAAGAAAATCATGTGGACATAAAGAAAGAATTGGAGAGATGTTTTAATGACAAATACGAATTTTTTGGGGTTGGATATGAAAAACCCGGTGATAATAGCGGCAGGACCGTGGAATCGTGATGGCATGTCGCTTAAAGAATCGCTTGCTGCAGGAGCCGGCGCTGTCGTTACCGAAAGTATAGTGAGCGATACAATGCTGGATGTCAGACCGAGAATAGCATGTGATGATAAAGGGGCACAGAACATACGTCTTTACAGTGACATACAGATAGAAGGCTGGGAAAGAGAGATGAGCATAGCAAAAAGCAATGGCGGGATAGTTATAGCCAGTATATCTGCTCATACTCCTTCTGAACTGGTGTACCTTGCGAGCAAACTTGAAAAATTCGGAGCTGATGCCATAGAAATATCGGTATCTAATCCCATGGGAGAATCTCTTGAAGTTGTGGCGTCTCATGCAGAGATCGTGTTTGAGATGACAAAAGAGGTCGTATCTGCCGTAAAGGTTCCGGTATTGGTAAAATTATCACAGAATACGACTAATATCTCCAAGGTTGCAAAAGCTGTAAAGGCTGCGGGCGGATCAGGAGTGAGTGCTATAAATACGGTCAGAGGTATACTGGGTGTCGATATAGAAGAGGCGAAACCTACTCTGTTCACATATGGAGGAATATCAGGAGAATATATAAGGCCTATGGGCCTTGCCTCTGTAGCAACGATAGCTCAGACTGTAGATATCCCGGTATGCGGTATAGGAGGGATAAAAACGGGAAAACATGCCATAGAGTATATGATGCTGGGAGCTTCTGCAGTGCAGGTAGGTACTACAGTTATGCTTGAAGGCAGAGAGACGGCCGGCAGAATAATTAAAGAAATAGAGGAATGGTTCAGGGATCACGATATATCGTCTGTTGACGAAATCCGCGGAAGAGCCCTGAGAAACCTGAAATCTTTCGATGAGATGAAGATCGAACCTGCTGTCAGCACTGCAAGCGGCGTACCGTGCACCGAAGAATGTGACAAGTGCACTGTAGCATGTCTGTACGGTGCATTGAGAAGGGAAGACAATGTGATAAAAGCGGATAAAACTAAATGTACGGGATGCGGAGTATGCACATTTATATGTCCTGAAAAAAAATTAAAACTTTCATGGTAATTGTTAAAAATGACTTGAAATATTCTGAAAACATGTTACTATATATATACAGTATGTAACTGGTTACAAACCAGTGGCAAATATAGATTTTCACTTAGTGGAAAAGGAGGATGAAAGTTATGTATAAGTGTAGTTTGGAAAGAATGACTGACAAAATCAAGACTTTTTCAAAATTCGGAGATGCAGGACATGGCGGAATTACCAGATACTCGTTGTCTCCTGAAGCAAAGATGGCAAGAGAAGAATTCATCAAGAGAATGAAAGCAATCGGAGCAGAAATCGAAATCGATGACTTGGCTAACATCTATGCAACACTTCCAGGTACTGATCCTAATGCTAAAAGGATCATCGCAGGCTCACACTGTGACTCGGTTAAGAACGGCGGTAACTATGACGGTATCTTAGGAGTCATGAGTGCTATGGAAGTTCTGGAAACAATATCAGAACAGAACATACCTCATAAACATCCTATGACAGCATATATCATGACTAACGAAGAAGGTTCCCTGTATCCGCCTGCAATGATGGTATCAGGAATTTTATGCAATGACTATCTGCCTCCTGAACTGGCAAAGAACTTCAAGTATGAAGATATGATGGCAACTCCTGCAATGGAAGAACATGAAGGAAGTGAGAAGACTTTCGGTGAAGCTCTCGAAAAATCAGGATATAAAGGTGACAAGGCTAACAGAATGAGCCCTGAAACATGTCTCTGCAACTTTGAAGCTCACATCGAGCAGGGTCCTATACTTGAAGACAATGATAAAGAAATAGGTGTTGTAGACTGCGTACTGGGCATGTTCAACTACACATTGAGATTCAAGGGATTTGCGGCACATGCAGGTACATTCCCTATGAACAAGAGACACGACGCTCTTTATGCAGCAGCACAGGCTCTCGTATATCTCCATGATGAGATAGATAAGCTGGGAAGACCTGAGCTGGTTTATACGACTGGTGAGATTTATTGCCATCCATGTGTACACACAGTAATACCTGATGAAGTGGAATTCTCACTGGACGTAAGACATACAGATCCTGCAGTACTTGATCAGGTAATGGATATCGTTAAGAAGATCGCTACTATGAAGTGGGCAGGATGCGACTGTGAGATCCAGGAAAACTGGAAGAGAGACACGGTAGAATGGAACAAGAAACTCGTTGGATATGTTCAGGAAGCTGCTGACGAGGCTGGTGTAAGCAATATGCCTATTCATTCCGGTGCAGGACATGATTCACAGTTCATCGCATATATGCTGCCATCGACAATGATATTCGTACAGACAAAAGACGGGTTATCACATTGTGAACCTGAATATGCAAAACCAGAACACTGCACGGATGGTGCGACAGTACTGCTCAACGCTATGCTGAAAGCAGATGCTGATTTTGAAAAGTAGTAAGAGATGTGTAAGGCTTTTTACACATAATTGAACGTGTTGGTATAGCTGCATTTTCTATAGACAATTAATATGCCGAAGGGAGTGCAGCTTTTTTATCATAAGCCATGGGCCAAATGTCGTAAGGAGGAATTAAATTGAGTAAAGTAGTAAAAGCGAATTATACTGCTGAGGCTGTAGCAGGATTTACTCACAGAACTGCTATGGAAGAAGCAGCAAGATGCTTACTGTGCCATGATGCACCATGTAGCCAGGGCTGCCCTGCAGGAACGAACCCTGCAAAGTTTATAAGATCGATAAGATTCAGAAATGCCAAGGGAGCAGCTGAAACTATCAGAGAAAACAACATTTTAGGTGGAACATGTGCAAGAGTCTGTCCGTATGACAGATTATGCGAGGAAGCATGCAGCAGATGCGGTATAGACAGACCTATTGAAATAGGCAAGCTGCAGAGATATGCTATCGAGCAGGAAGAAATTTTCGGTATGAAAATACTTGAAGCTCCTGAAAAGAAAGTCGGAAATGTAGCATGTGTAGGCGCAGGTCCTGCATCACTGGCAGCAGCTGCAGAGCTGGCAAAGGCAGGTTACAATGTAACTATATTTGAGAGAGAAGCCAAGGCAGGCGGCGTACTCACATACGGAATAGTTCCGAGCAGACTTCCTCAGTCTGTAGTGGATCATGATATCGCTCAGGTAGAAGGTCTGGGAGTTGAATTCAAATTCAATACTGAAGTAAAGGCTGCAGATCTTGAAGGTTATGATGCAGTATTCGTAGGTACCGGACTTTGGGGCGACAATCTTCCTAAGATAGACGGAATAGAACTGGACGGCGTATATGCAGCAGTTGAATTCCTTAAGAAAGCAAGAACCGGCGGTGAAAAATTTGACCCTGGAAAGAAAGTCCTCGTTGTAGGCGGAGGAGATGTTGCTGTTGACTGTGCAGTAACTGCAAAGCTCCTGGGAGCAGAAGATGTGAAGATCGTTTACAGAAGGACACTTGAAGAGGCTCCTGGAAATATGACGGAATTCCATTACGCACTTTCGCTGGGAATCGGTATTACAACAGGAATGGCTCCTGCAGCTGTCAAGGGCGACAAGAAAGTTGAAGCTGTTGAATTTGCAGGATTTAAAGATGAAGCTGCCAAGCTTACATTGAGTGCTGACACTATCGTGTTTGCAACAGGACAGACTCCTGAAGATATAAGTGACATTGCTGCAGTCAAGACTGCAGGAAAGGGCACTATAGAAGCTACTGAAGCAGGTGTGACAAGCGATGAAAGAATTTTTGCAGCAGGAGACATCGTAAACGGTGGTAAGACTGTTGTAGAAGCCGTGGCAGCCGGTAAGGAAGCTGCTGCATCGATGATTGCATACCTGGAAAAGAAAGGAGTGAAATAGAATGGCAATTAAGAAAGATTTATCTATAGAATATTTAGGTGTTAAGTGTCAGAATCCGTTCTTCCTTTCATCTTCACCGGTAGGAAGCAATTATGAAATGGTTGCGAAATGTTTTGAAACAGGCTGGGGCGGAGTTATGTACAAGACTGTAGGTATCTTTGTGGCAGATGAATGTTCTCCGAGATTTGACCAGACAAACAAGGAAGGTCTTCCTTGGATAGGTTTTAAAAATATGGAGCAGATATCAGACAAACCTACTGAAGTCAATTTTGAAAACATGTATAAGCTGATGAGAGATTATCCTGACCATGTAATGGTAGCTTCTATCATGGGTTCAAGTGAAGAAGAATGGAAGCAGCTTGCTAAGATGTGTGACGAATGCGGAGTTCCTCTTATCGAAGGTAACTTCTCATGCCCTCAGATGACAAGCCATGCTATGGGATCCGACGTAGGAACAAATCCTGAACTTGTTAAAAAATACTGCGAAGCAGTTACAAGCGTAACAGATATTCCTTTCATAGCAAAAATGACTCCTAATATCACAACTATGGAAATTCCTGCAAGAGCAGCCATAGAAGGCGGAGCAGCCGGAGTATCTGCTATAAATACAGTAAAATCAATAACCAATATAGACTTTGAAAATATGACTGCAATGCCTGTAGTAAACGGAAAGTCTTCGATTTCGGGTTATTCCGGAGCTGCAGTTAAGCCTATAGCTCTCAGATTTGTTGCAAACCTTCTGCAGGATGAAGTCCTTGGAAAGAGAGACCTGTCCGGTATCGGCGGTATCGAAACATGGAGAGACGCCGCAGAGTTCCTGGCACTGGGATGTAAGAACGTGCAGGTTACAACCGCTATCATGCAGTACGGTTACAGAATCGTTGAGGATATGAAAAACGGCATGATGCACTTTATGGAAGAAAGAGGCTATGATAAGCTGGATGATTTCATCGGATGCGCTCTTGGAAACATCATCCCTGCTGAAGATCTCAACAGAGACTTCAAGATCCTGCCTGATTTCAGTGATGAAAAATGTATCGGATGCGGAAGATGCTATATCTCATGCTATGATGCTGCTCATCAGGCTATTGACTGGAATGAAGAAAAGAGAAGACCTGAGCTCAACGACAACTGTGTCGGATGTCATCTCTGCCTGAATGTTTGTCCTGTACAGGGCTGCATCACTCCGGGAGAGATAAAGTGGAAAGAAGGCAGAAAGCACGTTGATATAGCTATGAAAACCAAATATGAGTAGACCTAACTACATTTAACTTTTCACGACGAGGGATCGCTGTATTGCAGCGGTCCCTCTGCCTTTTTGAAACTGCTGCCGGGAATTTTAGATATATATTTAAAAAATAACATGATATAATGAGAAAAAGACATGCTGCCATATCGTGTTAAAATTTGCAAGGAGGACAGATATACATATGAAAATACAGTTTTGCGGAGCATCTTCAGGTGTCACGGGATCATGTCATCTCATAACCACGGCAAACCATAAAATACTGCTGGACTGCGGACAATTCCAGGGAGGCAAGGCTCAGGAAGCATTGAATTTCGAGGATTTTCCGTTTGTTCCTGCCGAAATAGATTACGTTATACTCAGTCACGCTCATATAGACCACTGCGGGAGGATTCCGCTGCTTGTCAAGCGAGGATTCAAAGGTAGCATATACTGTACAGACGCTACTGCAGATCTGCTGGAAGTGATGCTTAAGGACAGCGGGTATATCCATGAAAAAGAAGCGGAATGGAAGAATAAGAAGAACGAACGTGCCGGCAGACCTTTGGAAGACCCGCTCTATACTTTTAATGATGCGGTGGATTCGCTGAAATATGTCAGACCTGTACTTTATGACCAGCTTATCGAGCTCAACGAGGAGATGAAGATCGTGTTCAATGATGCCGGACACATACTGGGCTCTGCAATAACAGAGCTTTGGGTAACAGAGGATGACAATGTATCAAAGATAGTATTTTCTGGAGATCTCGGGGTCATGGAAAGACCTATACTTCGTAATCCCACTATAATAAAAAAAGCAGACTATGTCATAATGGAAACGACATATGGTAACAGACTGCATCCGTCAAACTCCATGGATGTCAGGAAGCTGCTGGATATAATAAGAGAGACGGCGGCCGGAGGCGGCAATACTATAATCCCGTCATTTGCAGTCGGCAGGACACAGGAACTGATATACGAACTCAGCAGGATATACGCGACAGACAATGAATACCGCAGAGATTTTGAAAATATAATGGTTTATGTGGACAGTCCGATGGCCACCAATGCAACAGAAGTGTTCAAAAGGAACGCCCAGGTATTTGATGAGGAAACAAAAGAATATATAATAAAAGGAGATAATCCGCTGGATTTCAAAAACCTGAAATTTACCAGGACCAGCGAAGAATCCATGTGGCTGAACAGTGACAAGACCCCGAAAGTTATAATATCAGCCAGCGGTATGTGTGATGCCGGCAGGATAAAACATCATCTGAAGCACAACCTTTGGAATAAAAAGGCCAGCGTGGTATTCGTAGGATACCAGGCGGAAGGGACTTTGGGAAGGCTGATAGTGGACGGTGCAGAGGAAGTGACGCTGTTTGGCGAAAAAGTGCAGGTAAATGCCCGTATCTATAATCTTGAAGGCTTTTCGGGACATGCAGATAAAAACG
>CALCKF010000064.1 GCA_937966095.1 uncultured Eubacterium sp. | reverse complement strand
ATCCAGCCTTTCCCTGTCTTTGGCAGCTCGCGTTTTGATTTCTGCCAGTTCTTCATCGATCTGTGACTTCTCGTTCTTAAGCCTGTTTAGTCTGTCAAGCATCTCTTTATTTGTACTGCTTCCGGCATCTTTTTCCGCCATCAATGCATCATATCTTTTTTCAAGTGTCTCCTGAAGTTTCTGAAGGCTTCCGATCTCAGCCTTTCCCGAATTTATCTCTCCTGAGAATTCGAATATATCGCTTTTGTATTTATCTACTGTCTCAAGGATAGCTGCCAGTTCGTCGGCTGTTTCGTTATATGAGGCTATCTTGTCACGCAGTGCCTTGTTGAGCTCTGCATGTTTCCTGTCGAGTTCCGATTTTTTTATGGTATACTCACGTTCCGATTCCTGCTCATTCTCCAGCTTCTGTTCAAGAACACTTATCTCTTCTCTGATCCTTCCTGTATTCTCATCTATATACGCGAGCCTTTCTCTGTCTATCTGACCCTTGTTGACAGCCGCATTAAGGGAATCTATGGTTTCAAGCAGTTTTTCTCTCGTTTCCGCAGAAAGCTTTTCAAGTTCCCGATTTTTTTCATTATTGCTTCCGAGTTTCTCTTCCAGTTTTTCTTTTCTTTCTCCGGCATCTTTTATCAGCATGTCCAGTTCTGAAAGATCATCCTTTATATATTCATTTTTAAGTTCCAGATTCTCGATATTCTTAAGTGTTATATTTATTTCCAGCTTCTTATATCTTTCTCTGAGCTCAAGATATTCCCTCGCTTTTACGCTTTCCTCACGGAGTCCTCCTATACGGCTTTCCAGTTCGCCTATGATATCGTTCACACGCTCCATATTGGCACGTGTGGCCGCGAGCTTCCTTTCAGATTCTGCTTTTTTGCCGCGATACATAACTATACCTGCAGCTTCTTCAAAGATTTCTCTCCTGCTTTCCGGCTTGCTGCTTAATATATCCGATATCTTTCCCTGTCCTATTATCGAATATCCGTCAACTCCTATACCTGTATCCACTATGAGATCTCTTATATCCCTCAGCCTGCACTGGTTTCCGTTTATACGGTACTCACTTTCTCCGGATCTGAACATGCGCCTTGTAAGGGCGACCTCTTTATAATCTATAGGAAGTATTCCCTGCTGATTGTCTATTACAAGTGTGACCTCAGCCATACCTCTGGACTTTCTTGTATCTGTGCCGGAAAATATCACTTCCTCCATTTTTCCGCCTCTGAGCATCTTAGGGCTTTGTTCTCCCAGCACCCATCTTACAGCATCACTTATATTGCTCTTGCCGCTACCATTAGGTCCGACGATACATGTTATGCCTTTATTGAATTCTATTATCACAGGCTCTGCAAAGGATTTAAATCCGTGCATTTCTATTTTTTTAAAATACATTATATCTCCTTTTCCAGCATTGCTTCTGCGGCATTTTGCTCAGCCTGTTTTTTACTCTTTCCTCTTCCTTTTGTCCCTGGTTTACCATCAATTTCCAGCTGAACCAGGAATGTCTTATCATGATCAGGACCTGATTCTTCAAGAAGCACGTATCTTATTCTGCTTATTCCCTGTCCCTGGAGCTTTTCCTGAAGAGTTGTCTTGTAATCTGTAACTATATACTTTCCATGTTTCACATCTTCTATATAACTTCCGAACAGAGAAAGCACCACTCTTTTCACATTATCAAATCCACCGTCCATGTATACCGCTCCGATTATCGCCTCCATAGTGTCAGCCAGTATAGATTCCCTTTGCCGGCCGCCATTATGATCCTCACCGTTTCCCAGCAGTATATATTCTCCTATTCCCAGCTTTTTTGCCTCGTTGGCAAGAGATTTTTCACATACAAGAGTAGCCCTGGTCCTTGACAGAAAACCCTCTTCCTTATCCGGAAAGCTCCTGTAAAGTTCTTCGCCTATTATAGCATCAAAGAAAGCATCTCCGAGAAATTCTAGTCTTTCATTGCTTTTATCACACTTCTCATGTTCTTTTACATATGAGCTGTGGGTAAGAGCATTCCCCAGAAGTTCTGTATTTTCGAAGCTGTATCCTATCTTTTTTTCAAGCTGCCGGATATTGTCCATATATCTTTTACTCCTCTTCGTCCTTTTCTATTATCTCTTCAAGATCCAGCATAGACTGCCTTATTATATCCACCACATTTTCCTGGCTGTATGGAATGCTTTTCAGGATTGCGTTTTTAACAGCTGCACCGCTGGACGATCCATGTATCTTTATAACCGGGCCATTGACACCCAATATAGGGGCTCCGCCGTATTCTTCATAATCGAATTCCTTTTTCAAAGAGCTCAGCTGAGGTTTCAGTGCCAATGCAGCCACTTTCGTCTTGATATTCATCATAAATTTATTCTTTACCAGCTTCAATATATTCCATGCAAGGCCTTCGGAAAGCTTGAGTATGACATTGCCTACAAAACCATCGCATACTATCACCTCGCACGCTCCCACGGGCAGTTCACGGGCCTCAACGTTACCTACAAAGTTTACAGGCGCTGCCTTCAGCTTATGGTATGCATCCTTTATGACACTGGTCCCCTTGCTTTCCTCTACTCCCAGGTTCACCAGCCCCACCTTTGGTTTTTCACGTCCCCATACCTTTTCCATATATATACTTCCCATCAGTCCGTATTCCAGCAAATTTTGCGCTTTTGCCTCCGAACTCGCACCTGCATCTACCAGCAGCGAAGGCTCGCCTCCGAGACACGGATATATGCTGGCCAGAACAGGTCTGTCTATACCTTCGATACGGCCCAGTATCATCCTGGCTCCTACCACTAAAGCGCCCGTATTACCTCCTGATATAAAGACATCCCCCTGTCCGTCTCTCACCATGTTCAGACCTATGACCATCGATGATTCCGTCTTTCTCCTTATTGCTTTCACCGGGCTGTCATCCATAGTGATCACTTCACCGGCATCTACAATCTTTATGTTTTTTCCTGCAGTCTTATATCTTTTAAGCTCTTGTTCGATTTCTTTCTTTCTGCCTACTATATATATGTCATGCTTTATCGTTTCCGCAGCTTCTACAGCACCCTTTACTATTTCCCTTGGCGCATTGTCTCCACCCATTCCATCCACTACTATTTTCATATTACCCTCCTCTTAAAACAACTAAAACCTGTTCAGAAATTCCCTTACTCTTTCATGTATGTTTGCGGAAGCGAAAACAGAAGAACCTGCAACGATGATCTCTGCACCTGCATCTGTAACATCGTTTATATTGTCCAGATTCACGCCTCCGTCTATTTCTATCCTGAATCCAAATCCCTTTTCTTTCTTTATCCTGTCAAGTTTTCTTACCTTTTCAAGAGAGGATGGTATAAATTTCTGTCCCCCAAATCCCGGATTTACCGACATCACCAGCACAAGATCCACATCCTCGAGACAACATTCTAGAACAGATACAGGCGTTGCCGGATTTATAGCCACTCCTGCCTTTACCCCCATTGATCTTATATGATCAAGAGTCCTGTTAAGATGTATACATGCTTCCTGATGTACAGTGATATACCCTGTCTGACCTGTGACAAAGTCTTCTATATACCGGTCAGGATCCTCTATCATTAGGTGGACATCAAATGGCATATCGGTCCTGCCGCACAGGCTCTTCATGACCCCTGCACCGAAGCTTATATTAGGTACAAAATGCCCGTCCATCACATCAACATGTATAAGGTTTGCACCGGCTTTTTCTATTACATCAACGTTTTCACCAAGCCGTGAAAAGTCTGCCGATAATATCGATGGTGCCAGTTCTATCATATCATCCCTCCTAATATTGCCTGGATTTTCTTATCTCTTCTATCATATCTGTATATGACCTGTATCTGATGGCGTTTATCTCTTTTTTTTCAACTGCTTCACGAACGGAGCATCCGGGTTCTGTTATATGCAGACAATTATGATATCTGCAGCTTCCCAGCCTGGATGATATCTCCGGGAACAGATACTGAAGCTCAGTCTCGTCAGCTTCCAGAATATCAAAAGATGTAAAGCCCGGTGTGTCGAAAAGCATTGTACCATCAGACTTTACGGTAAAAAGCTCAGAATGCCTCGTCGTATGTTTTCCTCTTTGCGATTTTTCACTTATACTTCCGGTCTCCGCTTCCGCATCCGGTACAAGTCTGTTCAGTATCGTTGATTTTCCTACGCCTGAAGGTCCTGCAAGTGCTGTTTTTTTTCCTTTTATAAGATCAAGCAGCTGTTCCGTTCCCTCGCCAGTCCTTCCATCAAGGCATACCAGAGGATATATTGATTTATATATTCCCTTGATCATCTCTATATTCTCACATGCTCTGCGGCTTGTGCTGCTCTCCATATCTTCCGCCAGATCACACTTGTTTATGCAGATCACTATATCCGTGCCGGCTTTCTCCGCCATGACAAGAAGCTTATCGATAACTGCATATACAGGATCCGGTGATGATGCTGCCGCAACTACGGCAAAGCAGTCGACATTTGCGACAAATGGACGTATGAAAATATTCCTGCGAGGCAGCAGCTGAGTTATCAGGCTGTCGTCATTATCAGGTATGACCTCCATTATCACCGCATCACCTACGGCCGGCTTTATGTCACGCTGCTTGAATATCCCCCTGGCTTTGCATCTATATACCGCATCGCCGGATTTTACATAATAAAATCCGGCGATGCCTTTAACGATCGTTCCCTCCAGATGCGCTGCATCCTTGATCTGATTTTCTCTAGTCTTCATCACTTTCGTCCTGTGAAGGAGTCGTATTTTCCGGCTCCTTTCCCTTGCTGACTCTTATTTTGACAGCTGTCCCTTTTTCAAGCTGCGCATTAGCATCATACTGCTGCCACATTACCTCGCCTTCCGCATATGTGCTGCTGTAATCATAGCTTATACTTCCGACTGTGAGACCTGCATTGAGCAGTGCCGACTGGGCTTCACTCAGAGTTTTACCTACAAGGTAAGGCACTACCGCCTTTGCCTTGGAACCGTCACTGACCACCACGTTTATGGCCGTCCCTTTTTCTGCCGTAGATCCGGCCTCAGGATCCTGTCTCAATACTGTACCGCTTTCTTCTTCGCTGGCCTCTTCCGTCACTGTCCCCAGCTTAAATCCGGCCGCTTCCAGATAGGATTCCAGTTCATCACGCATCTTGCCTCTGAGATCAGGGACGTCTCCGTCTCCAAGGCCTTTGCTTATGTTGACTTTTACAGTGCTTCCGGTCTTTATAATGCTTCCCGCTTCAGGATCCTGTGATACGATCCGCCCTTTTTCTATATCCTCACTTATGACCTCGTCACCTTCTTTTACCTTTATATCATACTGTTCTGCGGCTTTTTGAGCTTCTTCCAGAGTCATGTTCCTGAAATCCGGAGCCTCTATTTCTTTGCCTCCCAAAAGACCTGTTGCAAAAGCTATTACGACTCCAAGCACTATGGCAGCAACTACTGCAGCAATTATGATTATCAGCTTTTTCTTGCCGTCCATCGGCTTTTTATCTTTTTTTCTGCCCTTATCTTTGCCTTCATCTTCATCACCGCCGTCATTATAATCGGTTTCCGCTATCGGCTCCTGCCTGCCCGAATTCCCGTTTTTCCCTGATGAGCCTCCCATCAGCACGGAATCACCCACTACACTGCCTATGAACTCGAGGTTGTTTAAAGCTTCTATCAGCTCATCCGCTGATGCATATCTGTTGACAGGATACTTATCGGTACATTTGAGTATTATATGCTCAAGTGCAGGAGGAACTCCATCCACGAGTTTGGATGGAGGTATCATTTCACCGTTTATATGCATCAGTGCTATATTGACGGGATTATCTCCATCAAACGGTACACGACCTGTAAGCATTTCATACATCACTATGCCCAATGAATATATATCTGATTTTTCATCTACATATCCGCCCCTTGCCTGTTCAGGCGAAAAATAATGGACAGACCCTATTATTCCGTCGGTATTATCGACTATAGTTGCTGCATTTACAGCTTTTGCTATCCCAAAATCCGTTATTTTCGCTGTTCCGTTAGGGGTTATCATTATATTGTGAGGCTTTACATCACGATGTATTATATGGTTCTTATGGGCGAAAGCCAGTGCTGCTGCGATCTGCTTCGACAGCGCTATCACCTTCGGATACGACATCTGACCATGTTCTTTGATATAATCACTGAGTGTGCGTCCTTCTATAAGTTCCATCACTATGTAGTGGATATTTCCTTCTCTGCCCACATCATATATGTTTACTATATTGGGATGTGACATACTGGCTGCTGCCTGTGATTCACGCCTGAAGCTGTCTATAAATTTATGATCATTTATAAACTGGGGCTTCAATATCTTTATTGCCACAAAACGATTGAGCAGCTTGTCTTTTGCCTTGTATACCACCGACATACCGCCCTCACCTATACGCTCAAACAGTTCATATCTGCCTGCAAGAACTTTATTGCTCATAATTTCCTCCTATAAACCTTTATATTTTTAAACAAATCACTGTTATGTTGTCTCTGCCGCCGAGCTTTATCGCTTCATCTACAAGCCGCGTACACGTGTCATTCATATTTTCGCTTCCACTCAATATCTCCGTTATTTTTTCCGGAGGGACTTCTCCATAAAGTCCGTCCGAACATAACATGAGTATATCTTCTCTCGAAACTTCAACTCTGTAAAAATCCGGCTCCACGAACTTGTCTGCTCCCACAGCTTTAGTTATCACATTTCTCTGCCTGTGGGTCTCGGCTTCTTCCGTCGTTATCACACCCTTGTCTATAAGTTCATTCACATAGGTATGATCCTTAGTTATCCTGTTGAGCTTTCCGTTTCTGAACAAATATGCTCTGCTGTCGCCTATGTTGGCTATATAGGCCGCTCCCATGTATATATATGCTGTCACCACCGTAGTGGCCATGCCTCTGTATTTTTCATTTTCAAGGCTCATATTGTATATTTTTTCGTTTGTCGACTCCACAGCTTCCGAGAAAAACCCGAAAATATCCTCCGGAGTTTTAAGATCTCCGAGTCCATTATCATTCACAAGTTTCGCTATTTCACTAACAGCCGTTCTGCTGGCAACTTCTCCTGAATTATTGCCTCCGACACCATCGGCTACTATGTAAACATCATGACTGGGGATAACAAAACATGCGTCTTCGTTTTTTTCACGTATAACACCTTTATTACACTTGAATCCTATCTGCACCATATTTTCTATCTGACCTTTCTGTTGCTTCCGGTTCTATAACAGGCTGCTGCTTCTCTCCATCACACATATAAAAAATCCGTCTGTACCGTTTACATTAGGTAGCAGCAAGGTTCTCTCCACTTTTTTAAATGAAGGGTATCTCCTCAGAAAAGCTTCTGTCACCCTCTCATTTTCTTTCGGATTTATGGTGCATGTGCTGTAAAGCAGCCTGCCGCCGGGCTTCACATATTCCGAAGAAGCCGAAAGTATAGCCAGCTGCTTCTTTGGCAAAAGCTCCATCTCCTGTGTAAGTTCTTTATATTTTATCTCAGGCTTTCTTCTAACTACACCCAGTCCGGAGCACGGCACGTCTACCAGCACTCTGTCAGCTTTCTGCAGCATTGTGGAATCTACTCTCGTAGCATCCCATGATCTGGTTTCTATATTCGTTATGCCGAGTCTCCTTGCCTCTTTATCTATTATATCAAGCTTCCTTCTGTATATATCTGAAGCTATTATCCTCCCGGTATTATTCATCCTCTCCGCAATTGCAGTAGTCTTGCCCCCAGGTGCTGCACATACGTCCATTATCGTCTCGCCATGCTGAGGTGCAAGCTTTTCAGCAACCATCATTGAACTTTCATCCTGAACAGTAAACATACCCAGCTTATAAAGTTCCGTCTCCAGCAGCCTGTTTCCCTTTACATTTAGGGCGTTTTGACAAAGTCTGCCTTCCTCCACCTGAAAATGCTTTTCTTCAAGTGCCTTTATAAGATCCTTCTTCATGACTTTCAGCCAGTTGAGCCTTATCGTCATCGGAGGCGTTATATTTCCTGCTGCCAGAAGTTCTTCCACGAAATTCCTGCTGTAATATTCAAGCCAGAGATTTATTATCCATGGTGCATATGAATATTTTATAGACAGATATTTCACCTCGTCATCATCCCTGTCAGGAAGCCTTATCTGTATCCTTTTGTTGAGATATTCTCTGAGGATACCGTTCACAAGACCGCTCTTGCTTCTGCAGTATCTCTTTGCCAGTATTACACTCTCATTTACCGCTGCATATTCAGGTACAGAATCCATGTATCCCAGCTGATATATCCCCATCCTTATTATTATCAGCTCCTGCGGCTTAAGGCTCTCTATTCCGTTGTCCAGAAGCTTATCGATGTAATAGTCCAAAGTCAGTTTGTTTTCCAGAACCCCATATACGAGTTCCCGCACAAATCCGTGAGAATTCGGCTTGTTGACTATTATCTGGTGATTGATCGCCAGGTTTGAATAGGCCTTTTTAGATTCAACATCCAGAAGTGATAAATAAGCGGTTTTCCTGTTTGCATCCATCAGTCGCGCCCCCTAATCATTAAAATTCTTATCAAATTGGCTATGGCTGTGGCCAGTGCCGCTACATATGTCATTGCCGCAGCCGACAAAACTTTTCTGGCACCTCTTGACTCAGCCTCATCTATTATATCAAGCTCAACAAGCTGTCTTATCGCTCTTCTGCTGGCATCAAACTCGACCGGCAGCGTTATTGTATGAAACAGTACAACAACAGCAAAAAATATTATTCCCAGATCAAATATCATGTTTCCAGTCGTGCGATTTCCCTGCCATATTATAACAAGTCCTATCATCAGAAGCGGCCACGATGCCATCGATACAAGACTAACGACCGGTGCTATGGCATTTCTGAATCTCAGAAATCCGTATGCTGCTCCATCCTGTATAGCATGACCGCTCTCATGAGCAGCTATGCTGACTGCTGCTATCGATCTTCCGTTATACACCTGATCTGACAGACGCATTATATCTCTTGCCGGATCGTAATGATCCGTAAGAGTCCCCGAAACCATTTCTATAGCAACATGCTCAAGCCCGTTTTTATCCAGTATCATCCTGGCCGCCTGTCTGCCGGTTATCCCGCGTCTGTTCCCGACCGCAAGATACCTCCTATATGCACTCTTTACCTTGGTCTGTGCATATAAAGTGAATATTATAGCCGGTATCAGTATTATAAAAGTAGGATCAAACATTCCAAAATACATATAATTCCCCCCGATGTAATTTTATCTTAAAACCGTACCGATTTCAATGGAATTGCCTTTTAAATATTCTTTTACATCCACTCTTTTCCTTCCGGGCATCTGTATCTGAGTCACCCGCAGCACACCCCCGCCTGCAGCTATATCCAGCCCGTTTTCCGAAACATCAAGTACGGTACCGCCTGCAAGATCTGTCTCCTGCCCGGTCACATCACCTCTCCATATCTTTATCATCTTCTCCCCATAATATGCATAGGCCCCCGGCCATGGATCAAAAGCCCTTATTATACGTTCTATCACCTCAGGCTGCATAGAAAAATCTATATGCCCTTCCTTCTTGGATATCATAGGCGCATATGAGGCCTCTTCATCATTCTGCTTTTCACCGTTTACTGTTCCCAGTAACGGTATCGTATCGGCCAGCAGAGAAGCCCCTATTTCTGCCAGCTCGTCATGCAGCTGCTGTGCCGTCTTCCCGTCTATCACGGTTGAAGCCTTTGCCAGCATATCTCCGGTATCAACTCCCTCTTCCATATACATTATCGTTATACCGGTTTCCTTATCTCCGGATATTATTGCTCTCTGTATAGGTGCCGCACCTCTGAATTTCGGCAGAAGCGAACCGTGGATATTTATGCATCCAAGCCTTGGGATGTCCAGCACCTCTCGCGGCAGTATCTGTCCGTAGGCTGCAACCACAATAAGATCCGGTGCCGTGTTTTTCAAAACATCTATAAAGTCTCTGTCTTTTTTTATGTTTTCCGGCTGCAGTACCTCCAGTCCCAGCTGTATTGCTTTTTCTTTCACAGGCGGTGACTTTACCTTTCGTCCTCTGTCCCTTACAGAATCAGGCTGAGTAACCACAAACGGGATATCATATCCTTCTGTGCACAGCCTTTCAAGTGCAGGCACCGCAAAATCCGGTGTGCCCATATATACTATCTTCATCTCATATCCTCGTCATCATCTGCTGTTACTTCATATATCTCTTTTGCCTTGTCAATATAAAGTATGCCGTCTAAATGATCATACTCATGACACATAACTATTGCTTTGAATCCTTCAAATTCATATTCCACCGGCTTTCCATCACGGTCAAGCCCCTTTATGACGATTTTTTCCGGTCTTTCAACCAGCCCTGAGTATCCCGGTACTGAAAGACAGCCTTCCTGGCTCTCCTGTACGCCCTCAGTTCTTATTATTTCCGGATTCACTAAGTAATATATCTCACCCGGCTGAGGTTCAGCCACAAACATCCGCCTCATTATCCCCACCTGAGGCGCAGCCAGTCCCACACCGTCGGCTTCCTTCATGGTTTCCACCATATCATCCAATATCATTCTTATCCTGTCATTCACATCATCCACTTCTCTGCATCGCTTTCTGAGAATCGGATCACCTTCTCGCAGTATATTTCTGAGAGCCATTTCAATTTCCTCCTAAACAAAGCTGTATGGGTTTATATCCACTACAGCAGTATATTTCTTTTTCCTGTTCTTCCTGTCTTCGTCTTTTATCTTTTCTATTATATCAGAATATTCTCTGCGTTTTCCTCTCGGACATTTTATAAGCATCGAATAGCGGTATATATCCTTTACCTTGCTCAAATACGCCTCCTGAGGAGCAAAAATATATTCAAGGTCTTCCTGTTTCACAGAATTTTTTATCCTTACATACCAGCTTTCTGCCCCCAGCATCGCTGATTCCTGATCATCCGATGTAAAAATCACCTGGAACAGATCGCTGTATGGCGGATATGTCATATATTTACGCATTTGTATCTCAAGTCGGTAAAAGTCTTCATAATCCTGCTCAGCAGCACATGTTACCGCATAATGATCAGGATTATAGGTCTGTATAACTACCTGCCCTTTTTCATCTCCTCTGCCAGCTCTTCCTGCAGCCTGTGTTATAAGCTGGAATGTCCTTTCGGAAGATCTGAAATCAGGTATGTTCAATGCAACATCTGCAGAAATTATGCCTACTAGTCCCACATTCTTGAAATCCAGACCTTTTGCTATAAGCTGAGTTCCTATGAGTATATCTGCACGTCCTGAGGCAAATGCTCTTATCTTGCGCTCCATTTCTCCCTTTTTCTTTACGGAATCAAGATCTATCCTGTCCACTGTAAAATCAGGGAATATTTCGGAAATATTCTCCTCCACTTTTTCAGTTCCGCTTCCGAAATATCTTATATACCTGCTTCCGCACTCAGGACACTTTCTGTCAGGTTCTCTGCTGTATCCGCAGTAATGGCATATCGCCATATTCCGATACCTGTGATATGTCAGCGACAATCCGCAGTTTGGGCATTTTGCCACATATCCGCACTCCCTGCATGAAATGAATGTAGAATATCCCCGTCTGTTCAAAAACAGCATCACCTGTCTTCCGGCATCCAGCTGTTCTTTCATGGAACAATACAGTTCTCTGCTGATCACAGATCTGTTGCCTGCTTTAAGCTCCTTCCTCATATCGACAATGCTCACTGACGGCATTTCCGTCTTATTATATCTTTCGGTCAGCTTAAGAATATGATATATTCCTTCATTGCCTCTGCTGTATGTGACTATAGAAGGAGTTGCGCTTCCCAAAATCAGCACACCGCTGTTATGTGGATCCTTAAGCCGCTTTATTGCCACTTCCACCGTATCATATTTTGGCGTATTATCCGATTTGTATGTGGCCTCGTGCTCCTCGTCCATAACTATAAGCCCTATATTTTCAAAAGGTGCAAACACTGCGGATCGTGCGCCTATCACGATATCCACACTGCCGTTTCTTATTTTTTTCCACTGATCATATCTTTCTCCAGGCGACAAACGACTGTGAAGCACCGCTATAGTATCATTTCCGAACCTTCCTATGAATCTGTCGATTATCTGTGTTGTCAATGAGATTTCCGGTACCAGTATCACGACTTTTTTTCCTGATCTGATCACTTTTTCCGCAGCTCTCATGTATATTTCGGTTTTACCGCTTCCGGTAACTCCATGCACCAGAAATCTTTCATGTTTTCCCTTACTGATCGCATCGTCTATTGCATCAAGCACTTTTCTCTGCTGATATGTGAGTTCCTTAGGAGACGTTTCCTCACCACTTCTTCCTTCAAAAGGATCCTTTCTATGTCCTCTTGCAGACTTCTTTCCTGCAGGCACAAAACATTTTACGGCATCTATATATCTGCATATATATCTCTTTTTCAACCATACTGCAGTGCTTATCATCTCTTCCGATAAATATATATCGTCGCTTATGCTTTCCACATATCTGAGCTTGTTTCTCATATCATCATCGATGAAGTCCGAAACCGTTACGACATAACCCTCCCGAAGCCTTTGACTTTTTGAAAACGGCACGTACACCTTGCTGCCGACTTCAACGCGATCATCCTCACATCCATATGTGTATAGACTGTCTGTACTGTCACTCTTATTATCTATTACCAGATTTACATATTTCATTTAATGCAGATCACAGAAGGAAAATATCGTTTTCCTTACACTCCTTAATCATTTCTTCCGGCCATATGGATGCCTGTACTTCTCCTATATGGGCTTTTCGCAAGAAATACATGCACAATCTGCTCTGTCCTATGCCTCCTCCTATCGTATAAGGCAGCTGGCCGTTCAGTATCATGCGATGAAACTCCAGCTTTCTTCTGTCTTCCGCACCTGCCTCTTTAAGCTGTCTGTCCATGGCTGTTTCATCGACTCTTATCCCCATAGATGATATTTCAAAAGCGCATTCCAGTATATCATCCCAAAGTATTATATCTCCGTTAAGTTCCCAGTCATCGTAATCCGGAGCTCTTCCGTCATGCTTCTGTCCGGATCTTAAAGTCCCTCCTATTTTTTTTATAAAAACAGCTCTTTTTTCTTCTGCTATAAGATTTTCTCTTTCTTTAGGAGTTTTGTCAGGATACATGTCTTCCAGTTCCTGAGACGTTATGAAGAATATCTCATTAGGCAGATCTGTTTTGAGTTCATTATATAATCTGTTCACATAATCATTGAGATTCTTCAACGCATTGTAAAGAGTCACCACCGTATCTTCAAGGTACGCTTCAGTCCTGTCCTCCTTGTTTATGACCTTTTCCCAATCCCACTGATCCACATATATGGAATGAAGGTTGTCAAGCTCTTCATCACGTCTTATCGCATTCATATCTGTATACAGACCCGTTCCAGGCTTGAACTCATATCTGCCAAGCGCCATTCTCTTCCATTTCGCAAGAGACTGGACTATCTCGACCTCCTTCTCTCCCATATCCTTCACAGTAAAGCTGACAGTCCTTTCCACTCCATTTAGGTTATCGTTCAGTCCGGTTTCAGGTGCCACAAAAAGCGGGGCCGAAACTCTTCGGAGCCTCAACCCATACGCAAGCTCCTGCTGAAAAAAATCCTTTATTTTTTTTATGGCTCTCTGACTTTCCATATAATCTATAAAAGGTGTATAATTTTTTGGTATCATAAGTTTTGACAATTTGATCAACTCCTATCTTTTTGAATATTCACATCCGCAATAGTTCTGTCGATATAATCCGTATTTTACAGAAAGCTCTATAGAACGCCTGAATCCGTCCTTTTTCTTGAAGTCTCTGTCTAGGAATGTCAGGCTGTACCTGAGGGCCAGCTCTCTGCCGGTTTCAGATATTATCTTATAGCTTTTATGGGGGCTGACTGTAAGAGTGGTGCCAAAGTAATCATATCCTGAAAGGCTTGCAATACCAGCTGTCTTTTCCAGTCTCTGTCTGAAGCATACCCGACACCTGTCTCCACCTTCAGGCTCATGCTCCAGCCCTCTTACAGCAGCAAAGAATTCAGCAGGCCTGTAGCCGCCGTCTTTGAAATAGATCCTGACCACACCGATATTTTCTCTATTGAAGCGCTCTATGAATTCAACCTGCGCCTCATACCTCCTTCTGTATTCCTCTTCATCAGTTATACATGGATTATAAAAAAACAAAGTCACGTCAAATTCACCGACAAGTCTCTCCACCACCGATGTGCTGCACGGGCCGCAGCAGCTATGCAAAAGAAGCTTCGGTTTATCTACGCTTTTACGGAAACATTCTCCCGGCATATATTTTTTTTCGTTTTCACATTCACATTTATTGTTCACAATCATAATGGTTTATTATATCATATATTTAAACCGTTGAAAATGCACTTATCATTAAATTTCGGAGAACAGTCAGACATGAAAACACAACATACACCGATGATTTTTGATACATCTGATGGGCAAGACCTCAGGATCAATACTATAAATACATATCTCAAGAAGAAATTCGACAGAAAAACTGTAAAACTTTCCATAGACGGGGGCTTTACATGCCCTAACAGAGACGGGACAAAAGGCATCGGCGGATGCCTGTTCTGCTCTTCCAGCGGTTCAGGAGATACCGCCTCCGGATCCGGAGACATAATAAGAGACCTGGACAGCCAGATACGTCTCTTATCCAATAAGTGGCCGGATGCGGGTTATATAGCATATTTTCAGAGCCATACCAACACATATGCACCTGTCAGTCAGCTCAAGGATAAATTCTGCAAAGCTCTGAATCACCCTGATGTAACAGGCATAGCCATAGCGACAAGACCCGACTGCCTGCCTGACGATGTGCTGGACCTTCTTTCTGAAATAAACAACGACACATTCATGTGGGTCGAGCTGGGTCTTCAGACCATACACCATGAAACATCAAAGGCTATGAATCTCTGCTATACCGTAGAAGACTACGATGCAGCTGCAGATAAGCTCATCTCGAGAAATATACCCGTGGTAACCCACCTGATCATGGGACTTCCCGGTGAGGACAGAAAAATGATGCTGGACTCTGTAAAACATGTATGTCAAAAAAAAATATTCGGGATAAAGCTCCACATGCTGAACCTCGTGAGGGGCTCACAGATGGAAACTATGTATCCCGATTACATTTCATTTGAGACAATGGAAGAGTATATAGATCTTATAGTTTCTGCAATAGAAATCATTCCCTGCGATATAACTGTCCACAGGATATCCGGTGACGCTCCAAGAGCTAGCCTCATAGCACCGGAATGGAGCTATAAAAAAAGAACGATACTCAACAGCATCCATAAAGCCATGCGCCAGAAAAACACATGGCAGGGTAAATACTGCCCGCCTACTCCTTAGGCCCTGTACGCCCCTCATTATAATGTCTCCGGCATAATGATACATACATTTCATTGCCTCCGACCATTATCTGTTCTCCGCTCTTAACAAACTTTCCGTCCATTATACGGGCCACCATCGTGGCCTTGCGTCCACACCAGCATATCGTCTTTATTTCCTCTATCTTATCAGCATAGACCAGCATATAATACGATCCTTCAAAAAGTTCATTTTTGAAGTCGTTTTTAAGTCCGTATGCCAACACAGGTATGTCAAAACTGTCAACGATTTCCACCAGTTCCTCCACATGATGCTTTTTAAGAAACTGACATTCGTCTACTACCACGCAGTCAATAGGTTCTCTGTCGTTTTCTCTCATAAATATCTCTAATATATTTGTTTCTTCATTGACTATGGTAGCCTCTCTGCTCAATCCGACTCTGGATGTTATCATGCCGGATCCATATCTGTCATCCACTCCAGGTACCAATGCAAGGACTCTTTTACCTCTTTCCTCATAATTGTACGCGACCTTGATCACCTCAATTGACTTTCCCGCATTCATCGTGCTGTATCTGTAATATAACTGTGCCATTTAGACTTACCCTCCGTTATGAAACAATTCCCGCAGCATATAATGCCAGTGCAGTCATTCCTGATATAATGCTTCCAAGACATATAACCGCACAGGCCTTTTTTATCGAAATACATAAAATCACTCCTGCCGCGGATCCTATCCATACTGCTCCCGGCAGAAACGGAATCGCAGCGACGATCAGGACTATCCATTCCTTTCCCAAAACTCTGCCTGTTTTACGTCTTTCTGCCGAAAATATACGATCATACACTGTTTTTAATACAACCAGCAGAAACGGAACAGGTATAAGACTGCCCAATACAGCCGCTCCGTAACTTACAGGCATTGACAGATCAAGATCGATCCCCAGCATTATACCTCCGCCCACGCTATGTACAGGCATCAGAGTATATGCCAGTACAGCTGCAATCTCCATATATTATCCCCCTTTTCGCTATCCCTGCCCCGGCAGGATAGACCTGTTAAGAATATACCACAATATATTCGACATACGAAAAAAATAATCCCTCGGACATAGTCAGCAAGAGATTATCTTTAATTAATAAGTGGTGCCCAGACTCGGAATCGAACCAAGGACACGGGGATTTTCAGTCCCCTGCTCTACCAACTGAGCTATCTGGGCAAACTACTTAAAAAATTATGGTGGGCCATCAGGGACTTGAACCCCGGACCTGCCGGTTATGAGCCGGACGCTCTGACCAACTGAGCTAATGGCCCCAATTCAGGAAAATGGTCGGGGTGGCAGGATTTGAACCCGCGGCCCACTGGTCCCAAACCAGTTGCGCTACCAAACTGCGCTACACCCCGATGCTGTTTAGTCTATTCCATTGGCAGGGGCAGTAGGATTCGAACCCACGGCACGTGGTTTTGGAGACCACTGCTCTACCA
>CALCKF010000063.1 GCA_937966095.1 uncultured Eubacterium sp. | reverse complement strand
ATGATACGGCCGATGGGTGAATATATGGATATAGAAGCAAAGCTTCTTGATCTGGCTATGATACTTCACGCAGAGCACGGAGGAGGTAACAACTCCTCTTTTACTACTCATCTCGTTTCATCAACCGGAACTGATACATACTCTGCTATTTCTGCTGCCATAGGATCTCTTAAAGGTCCCAGACACGGAGGAGCCAATATTGCTGTAATAAATATGATAGCTGATATAAAGGCACATGTGCCTGATTTCAATAACAGAGGCAAACTCGATGACTACCTTGTAAAGCTGCTGAAAAAAGAGGCATACGACAAGAGCGGTCTTATATACGGCATCGGACACGCTATATATACACTTTCCGATCCTCGTGCCAAACTGCTTAAATCTATGTCGAAAAAGCTTGCTGAAAGCAAGAATCTGGTTGATGATTTTCTCTTATGTGATTACATAGAAAAAAGAACACCTCAGCTTTATGCTGAAGTTACAGGTATTGAAAAACCTATGCCTGCAAATGTGGATCTGTATTCTGGGTTCGTATATGATGCACTGGACATACCTACTACGATTGCCACACCGCTTTTTGCAACTGCAAGACTTTCAGGATGGTGTGCTCACAGAATAGAGGAACTTGTTGCCGGGGGAAAATTGATGAGACCTGCATACAATTCAGTCCAGGCCACAAAGGATTATGTTCCTCTAAAGGACAGACACTCTCAGATAGCCTTAAAATGATATACATATCCGACTGAAAAGCACCGGTTTTTTCCGGTGCTTTTTCTATGCTTATTATTGTACTACATTAACCCTTGTAAGACCAAGATCCGATATATCTCCGCTATCATACTTTTTCACGGTTACTGTGCCGTCTGCAAGCCGTTCCAGCACATCTTCATATTCACTCTCTGAGAATCTCGCGAATCTTGCGTTTTCCATTTCAAGCCGTATTCCTTCATTTTCAGCATTATATTGTACTGTTTCTCCCCCTCTGAATTCATCGTCAGCATATTCCTGAAGAGCCTTTTCAAGTGCTCCGTCTATATCTTTTACCGCCGATGTCATAACTCTGTCTGACATACTGCTTTTATCAGTTTCAAAGGCTATTACCTCTCCTTCATTAAGCTCTGCAGACTCTATGACCGGCTGCTCCACCTGGCTGCCGCACGCGAATATCGCCTCTGTACCATCCTGATACCACTGATTTGCTATTTTCAGTATATCATCTCTGTCTTCATCACTCGTACAGTATCTGTATTTTACATTTACTGTTACGCCATCTTCCCTGGCTGCATCTTCAGCACCCTGAAGGAATCCATATCCGTAATCCATAATTACCGGCTTTTTTATCTGCCCCACAAATCCCAGCTGAGTCTTTCCGTCTTTTACCGCACTATATCCGGCGAGATATCCCGCTTCTTCAGAAGCAAACATTATCGCCATTGTATTGTCTTCTATTTTAGTTTCACCCGATTCCTGATTCACAGGCTCGGCATCTATGAGAATAAACCTGACATCCTTGTATTCTTTCTGCGCTCTGTATACCACGTCTTCAAAGGAATATCCGTCAGCCACTATTACTTTTGCGCCCTTGTCAACAGCTGCATCAATAGCGCCTTTATACGCTGTTTCGGAAGCTTCAGCTGCTTTATAATACTTATGTGATATGCCCTTATCCGCACCAAAATCGCTTATAGCTGTCCATGCGACCTCACTGTATCCTCCATCCATTATCATCCCTGCATCAGTCACCATAGCTATCTCATAATTTATCTGTTCTTCAGGCTGCTCCTCCTGCGGACCTCCGCAACCTGACATGATGATCATCACCACGACAACCGTGAATAATGCAAAAAATCTTTTCATAATCTCGTCCTCCTGATCTAATACAGTTCTACCCTCCTGTGTTTTAAAAGAGGCAGCTGCTGTCTTATAGATTCGACATAGTCTACGTCTATATCGCCGTATATGATACACTCCTTTTCATCTGCATGTGCAATGAATCTGCCCCATGGATCCACGATACAGGATCCACCGTATGCCTGATACGGCCCATTATTATCTCTAGCCGGAGAATTGGCCGCAAAATATACCTGATTGTCCAGAGCTCTTGCTCTCATCGTCAGATCCCAGTGGGCCGGCCCTGTCGTCATATTGAACGCTGCCGGAAGAATTATCAGCTTTGCTCCTGCAACAGCCATCTTTCTGAACCATTCAGGAAATCTCACATCATAACATATGGCTACACCAATCTTACAGTATTCGGTATCGATCACAGTCATATCCTTTCCGGCACTAAGCGTATCGGATTCCATGAACCTTATACCGCCTTTCACATCTATATCGAAAAGATGCACTTTTCTGTGTTTACCTATGACCCTGCCTAGTCTGTCAAAACAGAAAGATGTATTATATACATTTTCACAATCAAGTTCCGGTATCGATCCTCCCACAAGATATATCCCCAGATCCGCTGCCAGCTTAGACATGAACTCCACTGTTCTTCCGTTATCTGTTTCCGCATAATCCCTGAAATATTGATTTGAATAAGGACAGTTCCACATCTCCGGCAGAGAGACGATTTCCGCTCCGTTTTCCGCAGCTTCTCTCACGAAGTTTTCCGCCGTTTCCATACTCTTCTGCTTGTCAAACGAACCCTTCATCTGGCACAGCGCTATTTTGAACATCCTTATCACCTCCTTATATTAATAAAGATATCATCGCTTCTCTTTTACAGAATCGATAAACCGTTTCGTTATCCTGGCAGTAAGCCCCCATATCACATTCCCGTCAAACTCCTGATATACAGGGACCGGTACGCGTCCTTGCCTCCAGTTATATGCATCTCCTCCTGTTACAGTTTCATAAGGGAAGTTGTCCGGGGGATGCGGTATTATATCAGTCCAGTATATATCAGGATCTTTTTCCATAAGATCATCGACTGATACGAGAAAAACTTCCTCCACCTCATCTCTGTTAAGTTTCATATCACAGAGAGCTTCATGTTCTATAAGGCCTAGATAACAGAACATTGCAAAATTGCTGTAAGTATATATGGTATCCAGCTGACATATTATCTTTATCCTGTCACTCCCAATACCGATTTCTTCCCAGGTCTCACGAAGAGCGCAGGCTTCCGTGTCCTCGCCTTCTTCCAGCTCTCCCCCCGGAAAACACACTTCTCCCGGCTGCCTTGCCATATGACGGGCCCGCCTTTCATACAGAAGGTACAGTCCTTCATCTTTTTTTATTACCGGTACAAGTACGGAAAAAAATTTAAAAAACTCCTCTGCCCCGGCCTTCCGGTCGCTGAATATGTCCAGCAGCTCATCAATGCTAAAGTGCTTTTCTGATTTCATTTTCCTTCCTCTGATATCTTATATTCATATATGATGCCAATAGTATAAATGCTATCCCTACATATGTATTCCACAGTATCGTCTCTTTCAAAAAAATCACCGCCATTACGGGTGCTATGGCCGGCTTAAGGAAGAATGCAAGTGATCCGGTAGAGGCATCCGAAGCTTTTATCGCCATAAAATATGTAAAATACCCGACCCCGGTCACAAATATTCCAACATACAGTACCAGCAGCAGATTGTCATCAACTCCTGCAATAACAGGTTTCCCCATTATAAGTATTATTATAAACAATATAAGTGATCCCAATATGAAGCTTATACTGGTTTGTGCCATTATCCCCATTTTTTCCACACTCACTTTGCCTGCTACCGTATATGCACCGAAAAACACAGCAGCCAGCAGCATGCATGCAAGTCCGAAAACCGTATTTCCTTCCTGTATGTTCCAGGGTTTTATCATGAAGATCAGTCCTATGAGACCGAGAACCAGTACAAATGCCTTTTTTCTGTTCATTCTCTCGCCAGCGAAGAAATGAGCAAATATCATTGTAAACATCGGATTTATACATATCAGAACCGATGCTGTCGCTGCATTTGAGTTCATTACTCCCAATTGAAACAATACCATGCTCAGTGGTATCCCAAGAGTTCCTACACCCGCCAGTGCAAAAATATCCTTCACGCAAAGGGTTATATGTTTTTTTTTCAGCTCTGCTACAGCAAACGGCAGCAGGACAAGACCTCCTATCGCAAACCTGAGGAACGTCAGCTGGAAAGGATCCAGCTGATTTCCCGCAGCCTTGCAGGAAACCTCCATGGTCCCGAACAGGAAAGCCGTTATCACAACAAAGATATATGCCTTTTTCATTTTTACTCACGTCCTTAAAAAAGACGGTGTTCTCACCGTCTTTCATTTTATCTATACTTGAATCTATTTGTTCAAAATCTCGCAGCTCTTGAAATCCACACCTATCATCTCTTCTTTTTCTGCACTTATACTTACAACGAAATCCATATCGTTTTTTTCAGAGATAGTCTTGAGTCTGTCGATAAATTCAGGAAGATCACCGAGGGAAACATCTGCATGCTTCAATATGCTGTCTATGAATATCGTCTCTATATCGTGATCGGAACTTATTATGCCGTAAAGGAATCCGATATACTCATCTATATTTGTGATATCCTGATAATCCTCCATGCATATAACTCTTATTCTATAATCAAGCTCATACATCAATCTGTGGTTTTTATTGATAAAAATTATGCTTCCGTTACTTTCTTTGATGCTCTCATTTGCCAGCTGCACCATCTGTCCCGTTTTCCCGCTACCTTTATGTCCTATAAGTAATTTCACCATAATGCTGTCCTCCTCGATATATTGATATAAGTGCATTTAATTTATGTACAATTATACACTATGTATCTAGTTTCATCAACTAGAAATTACAGTGTCTTTCGTCTTAACTGACCGCATGCACCGTCTATTGCAGTCCCCATTTCCCTTCGTACCGTTGCAGGTATTCCCTCTTGTGCAAGCTTTTCCGCAATCTTGACCGCATGACTGCGGCTGCTGCCAGACAGCCCTGTTTCATCCACTTTGTTCAGAGGAATAAGATTTATATGACACAGCATCCCTTTAAGCTTTTTAATAATAAGATCTATATCTTCCGTACTGTCATTTTTCCCCTTTATAAGCGAATACTCAAAAGTTACACGCCTTCCTGTTTTTTCAGTGTGATATCGAGCTGCTTTCAGCACTTCATCCACATGATAAACATCATTTACAGGCATTATACCGCTTCTGACGGTATCATCAAGGCTGTGAAGCGATATAGCAAGGTTGACCTGCGGAAAATCCTCAGAAAATCTGTATATTCCCGGAACTATACCGCTTGTAGAGACCGTTATGCTTCTGTAGCCCATATTTTTTCCTTCAGGGTCATGGAGAAGCCTCAGAAAACGGCTGACATTGATATAGTTGTCAAACGGCTCTCCCATCCCCATTATCACTATATGGTTTATATTTTCTCCTGCTGCTTTTTCTGCGGCGAATATCTGTTCCATCATCTCTCCGGCAGTCAGATCTCTTACAAACCCACCCAGAGCAGAAGCACAGAACCTGCACCCCATCTTGCATCCAACCTGCGATGAAACGCATAGAGAATTACCGTACCTGTACTTCATGAACACGCTTTCCACAGCATTACCGTCTTTAAATCTCAAAAGCAGTTTCCTTGTATCGTCAGATTCGTCATGCTGCACAGCCACGATATCTGCTTTACCTATACATGCTTTTTCCGCAAGCTTTTGTCTCAGTCCGCAGGGAAGATCAGTCATATCATCAAAATCCTCTGCCCCGCGATATATCCATTTAAACAGCTGCCTGCCGCGAAAAGGAGCCTCTCCCAGTTCTGCTGCAAATGCTTTCATTTCTTTCAGATCAAGCCCCAGAAGATCAGTCTTTTCCATATATACCTCCAAAACTGTTACGTATGCATAATATTATTGCGGATCTATCGCCAGCCCGGATGCATCCTGTTCAGATATTCTTCTATACATATCCAATCATTCTGTGGATTTTCAGAAGCTATCCCGGGATAGAACCTGGATACATACTCCTCCACCAGAACTCTGTGAAGATTCTTAAGTCTTCCTTTACCTGAAAAATCATTTCCTCTATCTGTTGTTATCTTTTCTCCATATCCTTCAAGAAGGCTGATTAACATATCTCGATCCATCCCGAATTTTATACACAGATAATCTATATCCCGTCCCAGGACTACGTAGAAATCAAATATACCTATATGATCTTTCAGGCTTATATCCGAAAGCTTCCTGAGATTTTCAATACTTGTACTCATACTTCAGCTCCTTAAAGATACTGAGTGCCTCTGCGGCACTCAGCATATACTTATTTAAACTTTTCTGACTCCGATCCCAGTCTTATGCCCGTTGAGATCCACCGTATCCAGCGAATTGCCGCCTTCTATGGCAACTGCCAGGGTCTCCTTCATTATATAATCTCTGTAAGTTTCTATCGCATCTGATACATCCTGGTCCGCCTCGGTGTAGATAATTATATTGTCCATCATTTCATAATTATTCTGTTTTCTGAGCTGCTGCACCTTTGATATGAGTTCCCTGGCCAGACCTTCCCTGACAAGCTCCGGAGTTATTGTGGTATCCAGTATAGTGAACACATTGTTTTCCATGGCAACTGCAAAGCCCTCCTTTGCCGAGATCTTTACATCCACCATTTCTTTCGATATTTCCGTCTTCTCACCATTGATATCGAGTATAAGTTTTCCTTCCGATTCAAGCTTAGCTACGGTAGGAGCCGCATCTGCCTCCGCCAGAGCTGCTCCGAAAGCTTTTATGTTCTTTCCCAGAACGGGACCGGCAACTTTAAAATTAGGTTTAAGGGCATAATCCATGTATCTGTCAAGATCTTTTTCAAATACAACTTCCTTTATATTCAGCTCTTCTTTGATAAGCGGTGTCAGATCACCTATTATATCTTCATATTTTCCGTCTATCAGGATCTCTTTGAGCGGCTGCCTTACTTTTATCCTCTCTTTTTCCCTGGTACCTCTTCCAAGTCCCACCAGAGTCCTTACAAGATCCATCCTCTCTTCCACCTTCTTATCTATCAGTCCTTCATCTGATTCAGGGAAATATGAAAGATGTACGGAATCTTCCCCGGTAAGGTTCTGGTACATTTCATCCGATATAAATGGTGCGAATGGAGCGATCAGCTTGGAAACACCGACCAGCACCTCATATGTCGTAGCATATACAGACTTCTTGTCATCATTGAGCTCCTCGGCCCAAAATCTTCTTCTCGCTCTCCTTATATACCAGTTCGACAGATCTTCACCGACGAATTCCTGTATCTTTCTCACAGATTTCATATGGTCGTATCTGTCCATATCTTCTGTGACTTCTTTTACAAGAGTATTGTATTTTGATATTATCCATCTGTCCAGCTCAGGTCTGCTGCTGTACTCCACATTTAAAGATGCCGGATCGATCTTATCCTGGTTTGAATAAAGAGCAAAGAAATTATATACATTTCTCAGGGTACCGAAAAATTTGCTCATTATTTCAATAAGGCCGTCCTCATCAAACTTTGTCGGTGACCACGCCGGAGAAACATGAAGCAGATACCACCTTGTGGCATCGGCGCCGTACTTATCGAACAATTCAAACGGGTCTACCGTGTTCCCCTTGGATTTGCTCATCTTTTTTCCGTTTTTATCCAGTATAAGATCATTTACCAGAACATTCTTATATGGTGCTTTGCCTTTTATGAATGTGGATATGGCCATCAGAGAATAGAACCAGCCTCGTGTCTGATCTATGCCTTCACAGATAAAATCAGCAGGGAACAGCTCCTTATCAAAATTCTCGCTGTTCTCAAACGGATAGTGCTGCTGTGCAAACGGCATGGCTCCGCTGTCGAACCAGCAGTCCATGACTTCAGGTATCCTGCTCATCGTCTTTCCGCATACAGGACATGTCAAATGAACGTCATCCACATAAGGTCTGTGCATTTCAATATCTTCCGTTATATCCTCCTGTGCCTTTTCAACAAGTTCTGCACGACTTCCTATACATTCCAGATGGCCGCATTCGCACCTCCATATCGGTATAGGAGTGCCCCAGTATCTGTTTCTTGAAATAGCCCAGTCATTGACATTTTCAAGCCAGTTCCCGAATCTCTTCTCACCCACAAAATCCGGGAACCAGTTAACAGTATTATTATTGGCAACCAGCTGATCTTTAAGCCTTGTCATCTCTATATACCAGCTCGGCTTCGCATAATAAACAAGAGGTGTACCGCATCTCCAGCAATGCGGATAATTATGCACCATCTTCTCCTTAGCGAATATCTTGTCTTCTGCTGCCAGCCATTTGATTATATCTACATCCAGCCCGTCTTCCATAACGAACCTTCCTGCCCACGGCGTATCTGTATATCTACCCTGTTCATCCACAGGATTCAATACAGGCAGATCATATCTTCTTCCTGTATTATAGTCGTCCTCACCGAAAGCAGGTGCGGTATGGACTATACCTGTTCCGTCTTCTATTGTTACGTAATCCGCACATGTAACGAAAAATGCTTTCTTGTCAGGTTTTATGAACGGCATGAGCTGCTCATATTCCACATATTCCAAGTCTCTGCCCTTCATTTTCTCAAGAACATCATAATTGCCGGCGCCCAGCACTTTATCTGCAAGAGCTTCCGCTACATAAAATATCTTTCCTTCTTCATCTCCCGATGTCATCCTTACCTTCACATAATCCACATCAGGTCCGACAGTAAGGGATACATTAGATGCCAGCGTCCATGGAGTAGTGGTCCATGCGAGAAAATATTCATCTGCATCTTTTCTCTTGAATTTTGCCGTTATAGTCGTTACCTTAACTTCCTTATATCCCTGGGCAACTTCATGTGAAGCAAGACCTGTTCCGCATCTCGGGCAGTAAGGAAGGATCTTATGGCCCTCATATATCATTCCCGCCTTGAAGAATTCCTTTATTATCCACCATAAAGTTTCTATATAATCGTTATCAAGAGTTATATAAGGATTATCAAGATCAATGAGATATCCCATCCTCTTTGTCATATTTCTCCACATACTCTCGTATGTGAACACCGATTCCTTACATTTTTCATTGAATTCCTTGATGCCGTATTTTTCTATATCCTGTTTGCCTGACATGCCAAGCTGCTTTTCTACCTCTATTTCTACAGGAAGCCCGTGAGTGTCCCATCCTGCCTTACGTTTTACGGCATAACCTTTCATGGTCTTATATCTGCATACGGAATCCTTGAGAGTCCTTGCTATCACATGATGTATCCCAGGCCTTCCGTTTGCTGTAGGAGGTCCTTCGTAAAATATGAATGAAGGGTTTCCTTCTCTTGTAGTCACGCATTTTTCCAGAAGATCATCTTTCTCCCATTTTTCAGCCTGCTCCATCTGCAGCTCGGCTATCGGTTTTTCAGATAAATTCTTGATCATTTCTATATATTCCTTTCAACATTATTTTGCTTTAAGTCTCTCCCGCAGATATCCTGCAGTCACGCTGCCCGGTATAAAAAAACGTCCCTAACATAAGTTAGGGACGATCTAAAACCGCGGTACCACCCTAGTTACGGGACCATCATCCCGTCTCTCTTAAAGTGTCCGGCTCAGAAGTGATTTTCACATTCCGCTTCACCGGCGCCCTCTCAGCATACAGGCGTCTCTCTGTAAGGATATTACGCAGAGCTACTGTCTTCATCACAGCCGCGATATTTAATTTCATACTATGTCATTTTATATTGCGGCTGTTGAAAAGTCAAGGTTTTTTGATTTCATGAACAAAATGTAATAAAATTTTAAATTTTGTACGCCCAAAAGACAGTCACAAGAAAAGCTGTTGTTGAAATACTAGTTGGATTTACTCTTGCACACTGAATTACAACTGAACTATCATATTCTCGATCCGAGTTTATTATTTAAAATTTCCGGAAATAACCTCGCCCTTGAACATTACTGCTTTTGGTTCGATATCCGCCAAATCGAACGGATCGACTTCGTAAAGATTTTCTTCGATCACTACCAGGTCAGCATCCTTACCGGTTTCTATGCTTCCTGCCTGATCATCAATTCGGAACTGTATCGCGCCATTGATGGTATAACCCTTCAGCATCTGATCCATAGTGAATTTAGCCTCTTCTTCCGGCCTCATGCTTCCAGGATACTTATCAGGATCCATCGGGAATTCAGGATCTACTCTCGTGATCGCAGTCTCCATGCCGAAAAATGGACTGGATCTGTGGAATTCGTACTTTGATACAGTATCGCTGCCAAAATTGACTATGGCTCCTGCCTCTATCATAGGCTGGAAATCATACATATCGTTGAATCTTTCTTCTCCCAGCCACTCTATGGCAGCTTCACCAAAATATCCGCCGGTCCAGTGCGGTGTCCAGTTAACGATAAGCCCAAGTTCCGCAGGTCTCGTCTCATCTTCTTCATTGATCAACTCACAATGGCACAGCTCCAGCTGTATACGCCAATCATCTCCGCATTGCTTCATAGCTTCTTCCGCAGCATCACATATTACTCTGAATCCGCCATCGCCCACGATATGCATCTGCAGATCAAGATCTTCCTCGTTCAGTCTCACCATTATATCGACCAGCTGTTCCTGCGTCATATCCAGCTTTCCGCGATCCTGTCCGGTCGGGTCATTGCTGAATGGCTCTACCATGTAGCTCGTACCTATTTCATTGGTTCCGTCCACAAAGTACTTGATGGTATCAAAAGTGATATTGTCCGTCGTATACTTCTCCTGGTACTCTCTTACGGTTTTAATACATTCATCCAGCTCTTCATATCCGTTAAGTCTGACCATATGGCTGTAGTACATATCCAGATCTCCTGCCTGATCCAGCTCATATATTGCTTTTACAGAATTCTCATCAGATTTTTTATCTACAGCACCTACATTACCCATACCTATTACGCCCTGAGAATGATAGAAATCTATGACTTCTTTCCACATCTCCTGATCGGCGCTTGTCGGAGGAGTCCAGCCGATTGCCTCGTACATATTATCTATATAAGGAAGGAATGCCTCATCTTCCTTGAACCAGCCTGTCGGATTACCTTCTGCATCCCTTACGATTTCTGCAGTTCCATCGGCATCCGGAGTATTCTTATCTATTCCCATCAATTCCATTGCCTTGGAGTTGAACCAGAAACAGTGGTCCGAAAAATCCACCAGACATACCGGCCTGTCTGATACGTATTCATCCAGCAGCTCTGCTTTAGGTCCTTCATCACCGAACATATCAGAAGGATAATATTTACCCATGAAGTAAGGTACTTCATCAACCGGATGTTCTTCACAATATTCCTTGACAAATGTCAACAGCTCATCTACATCGTAGGTCCATGGCATATTCACACTCCAAGAATCCAGAGCAACCGAACCCGGATGAGAGTGAGCATCGAACATGCCCGGTATCATCATAGCGCCATCCAGATCGATGACTTCAGTATCATTGCCGATCAGCTCTTCCAGTTCAGGCGCATCATCTTCTCCGACAAACACAAATTTTCCATCTTTAACTGCTACAGCACTGGCAACTGTATCGTCGGAATCCTCAGTATATATCTGACCGTTTGTAAACACCTGATCAGCAGCGCTGCTTCCGCCGCAGGCAGCCATACTTCCAATTATCGTCGACAGGATAAATAAAGTCGCGACAATTCTTATAATTGATTTTTTCACATTTCACCTCCATTTTTCCTCAGTGATAACAACAAATTGATTTTATAATTATCTGAATAATATGACAATAGCACCATGAAACCAAAAACTTTTTTGGTTCCATGGTGCTATTGGTGTTATTTCTCTCAAGGCCGGCTTTACGGCAATCACTTTCCATCTTTGTTGTCACCGTTTCTTTCATTATTCAGTTTCTGCAGCAATTCAAATCTGCTCTTTACATGATATTTTTTAAAGATACTGTTCATGTGCCGCTTAACAGTATATACGGAAATACATAATGCCTCCGCTATCTCCGGATTGCTCATTCCTCTGACCACATGAGCAATAACATCTTTTTCTCTTGCAGAGAGCTCAGTGTTGTATTCCTCATCTTCCGTCCTGGCTTGCGGACTCACGCACAGCTCTGTATTCGCTTCTTCATTGTTTTTAACTTCATCTTCATCTATTACATCGAAAGACAGATTTTCCTTCATCACCCTTTTGATATACACTGCCAGGTATATTATCGTATATACATTGATCAGCGGGAATATAAGCAGCAGCGGTTCAAACAGATAAGGATATCCTCCCTGCTTTGGCATGAATACCCGGGAGAAAACATTGTAGAAGTCAGCAAGATACAAAAGGCACATGTGCATTGCCATAGCGATATCCACAGTGATCAGGTACTTTTTTTCCCAGACATCGCCATTATACCTCAGCTGTTCAAGAATACAGGTGAGAAGTATTCCTATAGTGATGGAATAAAAAATAACTCCCGGCAGTACCCGCATCGCCATATCCATCATTCCTCCGGCCGGAAACACCTCCACATATACCATTATCCATAAAAAAATATATATCAGCCCTGCTACGAAGAATATCCTGGTAACTATCTTACCTACGACAGAATTGAGACGGATACATAAATATATGCAACTGATAAACAGCAGATCGTATATGAACAATTCTATATTCTTAAATATCGAGCCTGATTCTGAAAGGAAGAATTGCGTATAGAAAATAAGAAAATTTACAATGAAATACAGAAAAAATGCCATGAGAAATTTACTCATCACAGCATAATCTATGCTGAAGGTCTTCTTCATTATTTTTCTGAAACCGATCAGAATGGATAAACAAATAACTCCCGTGAAAGACGATATTATAAAGGAAAATGTAATAATATGCTGAACTGCCGACATCACAAACTCCCTTCTTTACCACTTATATAATCAAATATATTCAGAATATCAATTAATTTCTATATGTTTACAACTGCCCAATGTATGATCGCCATAAATGATTCTGTGTTATTGCCAGAGCTTACAAACAGCAAGCATCATAGAATAAGCTTAACAAACCCGCGTCATTCCTGAAGATAATTTTTTGATCTATATACTGCTACTATCATAATCCACATATAGATTATACGCAATATCAACAAGATCACAACACCTGATCCGTCTGAATCAACATGTCTTTTTTCGAAAAACGCGTTATACATGTAAATGAATTATAAATATTCTGTACAAATTACAGCATACTGACATGTTATTTTATCATATGAAATATTACTGTACAAATATAAAACGCCCCCCATTTACTCATATAAAAATGGAGGGTCATATGTTCTCTGGTTATTGACGGTTTTTTGATTTTATTAAATTATTATTTTACTGCAAATTGAGATGTCTTGATAATATCCTCTCTGTAATCACATGAAATGCTGCCAGCTGAACCGCGGTAATGAAGAACAACGCACCAAGTCCCGCATGTACGACCGCTATGCCCTGTGTATCGACCATCCTCCCGATCCATGACATGATACTTGTCTCGGATGTTACAAATATCATTACCGTGCCGATGACCGACAAGACCACATTTATCCCTATATATGCCCCGAGGGAAAGCAATATCCTGTGTTTTCCCGCCAGCTGGCCTATGGAAAGAGAAGCATATATCTGATATACCCATTTCATCAGCGTAGCCACCATCACGATCAGAATCTCCATTCCTATCAGAAGCACCTGAGGCTCATCTTTTACCGCCTGCGCTATGTCACGGAACATTCCTGCAATATCCAGTCCTCCGGCTATAACCGCCATTATTGTGATCGACAATATCGCCGCTATTATACTTATCAGAACGACGCCTGCCGAAACCACACCCTTTGAAGTGATCAGCTGCCAGGGCTTCACCGGAAGAGTATGCATCAGATATCCTTCATTTCCCAACAGCCCCCTGTAGAACCTGAGTATAACTATCATTATCGTCACTACTATCATTGCCGTAAACAGGGCAAAATATATAATTCCTGCAGCAAAAGCAAGGATCACAGATATCACACTGTTATTGAACCATTCCGGCAGCACTTTCAATATTACATTTCCTACTATGCTGAAAAGTATAGACGCGGTTATCAGTGCTGCCCATATCACGGCTATGAGTTTCACACTTGATCTTATTTCATATTTGATCAGCTTACCTGTCATATCTGCTCACCTCCATATACGGTACCATCCTGAAGGTATCCTTGAATACATCATCAATAGATTTGCCCTCTTTTTCTTTTATTTCATCGACAGTCTCATGTCTTACAACTGCACCGTTTTTTATGAATATGACCTCATCGAGTATCCTTTCTATATCAGATATAAGGTGAGTCGAAATTATAACGGTCCCGTTTTCATTGTAATTATTGATTATCGTAGTCAGTATATAGTCTCTTGCTGCCGGATCCACACCCGCTATCGGCTCGTCTAGCAGGTAAAGTTCCGCCTTTCTGCTCATAACCACGATGAGCTGCACCTTTTCTTTAGTACCTTTTGACATTGTCTTTATACGGTCATATATACCGATATTCATGGCAGCACACATGCTTTCCGCTTTTTTTCGGTCAAAATCGCCATAAAAATCATTGAACATATCAAGAATATCTTTGACTGTCATCCAGTCTGCAAAATATGTCCTGTCCGGAAGATAACTTGTCACCGATTTTGTGTATACACCCGGCTTTTGTCCATCTATCCTGACAGCGCCGAATGTTGGCTTTATCAAACCGTTCATTATCTTTATCAATGTTGTCTTACCGCTTCCGTTAGGTCCCAGCAAACCTACCACCTTGCCTCTGCCTATCTCCAGTTCTACATTATCCAATGCGATCTTAGATGAAAAATATTTAGTCAAGCCGCGGCATTCGACTAAAACACCCTTCTTCATTTATTTTCAACCCCTCTCTCGTTTATCATTTTGATTATATCTTCCTCGCTGTAACCTATCGCTGCCATTTCCCTGATAAATCTCTCTATGCTCTGTTTTGCTATCGATTCTTTCATTCTTTTCACCAGTCCTTCATCTGTGGTCACAGTCCTTCCCGCAGTCCTGTTGGTAATCACCAGTCCTTCGTTTTCCAGCTCACTCAAAGCTCTCTGCATCGTATTCCGATTCACCCCGGCATTCTCAGCCAGTTCTCTGACAGTGGGGAAAGCACCTCCCATCGGATATTTTCCCGCCACTATAGCCTTGACAAGCTGTTCTTTAAGCTGCGGCCATATTGGTCTGCTGTCGTCCAGCTTCCATTCCATATCTCTTCCCCTTTCTTTCATATTCACCGGTGTTTTATGATTTGTATTATTGTCTTATGTGCTTAGAACAATAATAAAATAACCCAATATCCGTATTTTGTCAATACGTTTTAAAAAAAAATATCGCAGATACGGTCTGAAAACACTGTCTGCGATATTTCTCTCATTTTTCGAGTTTCATTCTTTTTAATTTTCATCCTGTCTCTTAGATATCTTTTTAATTATAAGATATCCGAGCGTCATATCTGCAGCCCATAACGCCAGATACACTCCGCTTACCAGTTTTGCATGTTTTTTGTAGTTCCAGTTTTCAAACATTTTTCCTCCTTCCCCGACCCGATCTAAAGGGTTCTGATACAAATCAACCGCCAATTATACCGTGTTTTTCTTATGCCCATCTTACAGGCGTTTCATCATCCACTATGAGTATATCATTATGAATAACTCTAAGCTTTGATGTTATAGTCTGATCGACATGCATATGACCGCAGTACCATTTTCTAAACCTTTTCCCTTTCGATATCATCTCATACCAGTTATTGAAAATACCCGGGATATGATAATCGTTGTCTACAGGCTTTGATCTCTTAATAAAAGGTCTTGCCATCAATGGAGTCTCATGAGTGATTATATAGTCTATCTCATCGAGATTATCTTCCAGACGTTTTCTGCCTCGATTGATCTCTTCCTCAGTTGGCTCTTCTTCCTCCCACCAGCTTATTCCTGCCTCTCTTCTGTCTTTATCAGTAGAGCGGGCACCGCCAAAAGTAAAAATATTCTTACCGTAAACAGAATATATCTCACCTCTCATAAGATGATATGACCTTTCTCCGATCTGATGGACTTTTCCTCCGTTCCATATACTTGTTTCGATCTTATTAAGTATTGCATGGTTTTCATGGTTGCCGTCTATAAATGCGATAATGCCGGGAAATACCTGTTCTATCGTCTCGATACCTAAATGGTAATCCTCATTCCATACATAGCCTGCATCCCCGGCAATTATCAGGATATCCGTATTATCTATATCGTTATTTTCAGCAAGCCCGAATATAGGAAGAAAAGAACCGTGTTTGTCTCCTGTGATTAAAACTCTTTCTTTCATGTTTTCTGTCTGAATCTGCTCCTCTATTTGCTGTACCGGTATATGCCGTTTTTTTCTTCTCTCCTGATATCGCCGGAAAAGTAAAGATACTGCAGATGGGATATCGCTTCACCTGTCGCGAACCATTTCTGCGGTGCCGGAAACTCATCCCAGTTTCTGCACTCTATCTCCCAGGTCATATCCCGTGCCACTTCATACGGTGTCTTCCATTTATCTCCCAGTATACACATTGCTTCAGCAAGCCTGTCTTCATGATGCCTGTAAAGTTCCCTGATACGCTCATACATATCTTCTACCGGGGTACCATGAGCCGTCAGCAGTGTTTTGACCTTGAGTTTTTCCACTTTGGCAAGACTGTTCAGATAATCCTGAAGTGGATTTTCAGCACTGAGCTCTATGGTTATATTTGGTGTTATCGTTCCAAGTATATGATCTCCACAAAACATAAGCTTCTTTTCCTCATCATAGAGGCACATATGTCCCGGTGTATGACCAGGTGTTTCAACTGCCTTCAGTCTATACCCTCCATAATCCAGGATATCCCCTTCATCTACATATGTAAAATCTATCTTTGAATCATGGACATATTTTCTGCCAGGGTGGATATCGGTATTCCTGCCAAATTCAGCTTTTGGAAATCCGAATTTAAGGAATAGATCGTCCAGCATCTTCCAATATAGATTCCCCGCCTCAAAGTTCATCAGCTCCCCGTCCGTTTCTCCCGAATAGATAATACTTCCTTCCTCAGCAAATTTAGGTACAAGTCCGCAATGATCGGAATGCAGATGGGTTATGAAAACATCTGTCTTTTCTATGCCCAGCTCATCAAAAGCGCTCTTTAGAGCCTCTTCGCACTCAGGCCTGTTGAATCCGGTATCTATCAAAAGATTCCTTTCACCTTTGATGATATATGAATTTATCTCCCGCAAAGGATTATCAGGCAGCGGTACTGTTTTTCTGTATATGTTGTCAGCTACTTTTGTTAACATTTTTCCTCCCGAATGCATCTGTTTACATCATGTTAGTATATAATACCTGCTGCAGCCATGTTTTGCAAGCATTTAAATACATGCACCGGCATCATCAGGACAGTATTAAAGGGCATCATCATGCCCCTTAACACTGCAATTATTATTTATCTTATCCAAAGTCAAGGCCACATCCCTCCGGTCAACCGGCGGGCCTGTATATTTCACTATCATCCTTCCAGGATAAATATATAATATATATTCTTGTACCGATTTGCAAGTTAATAATACATATATCAGTATTTATATATACTTTATCTGCTTTTCTTTTTACTGATACCGTAAAAAGTCATTTTTCTTGAAACCGTTGACTGGTTTATGCCCAAAGCTTCCGCAACTTTCACTGTACTGCCATACTCATCCAATGCCATGGATATCAATTGCTTTTCCAGCTGTTCCACCGCACTTTCAAGTCGTGTTATTTTATTCACCTTTACATACTCTTCCAAATTTTCTGTTCTAAAAGATTCAGGAATATCTGCAACTGTTATAGCAAATTTAGGCGTAGTAAGTACAAGTCTTTCAATTGTGTTTTCCAGCTGTCTTATATTCCCCGGCCAAGAATAGCTTTCCAATGCCGAAACCGCTCCATTAGAGATTTGCATTTCCTTATTATACATAGTACAGAACCTCTTAAAAAAATATTTTGCCAAAAGCGGGATATCTTCTTTTCTCTCCCGTAAAGGAGGGATCATAATGGGAATCACATTCAATCTATAATACAGGTCCTCCCTGAAATTGCCTAGAGCCACCTGTTCTTCCAAATCTTTATTAGTCGCCGCAATTATACGGACATCCAGATCTATTGATTTCGTCCCGCCAACACGTATGAGCATCTTCTCCTGTAAAACATGCAATAATTTTACCTGCTGTTCTATTGGCAGTTCGCTTACTTCATCAAGAAACAATGTTCCTCCGTTAGCAGCTTCTATCAAACCGATTTTTCCACCTTTGCTGGCTCTTGTAAACGAGCCCTCTTCATACCCGAATAATTCCGATTCAACAATCGAATGTGATATCGTTCCACAGTTAACCTTGATAAACGGTTTGTTTTTTCTGTCACTCAAGCTACAGACATATTTTGCAAGCACTTCTTTACCGGTACCTGTTTCTCCGTTTATCAAAATCGTAGCTTTAGTAGGTGCTACCATTTTAATCAGTGTTTTTATTTCAAACATGGTATCATTGCATGTAACAATCTGATCAGTCTCCTTTTCATATCTGATATCCGCAAAAGCTGCACTTTCTCCCAGTTCAGCGATCATTTTACTGATTTTTATCTGGGTAGAATAATCTCTGGTTACCGAAATCACTTTCTCTATATTTCCGTTTGCATCAACGATAGGAGCACTCACAGACACGAGTTCTTCTCCTATTTTCGTCTTCTGAATAACTACCTGAGGCTGTCTGGTTTCCAGCACTTTAACACTGACTGAAGGTTTGAATATTCCTTCTTTCTCTACATCATAAATGCTTCTTCCTACCAGGCCTTCTGATGATACACCGCAGGTTCTTGAAACTTTATCACCCGCAAATTCTATTATACCTTTTCCATCTGTAACCATGAGAGTTTCATCACCATATTCATTGAAAACACGTATCAATTCATGATTTAATTCGCGTGTCTTCTGGGAAAGATTCTCTATTCTTATCATTTCAGTAAAATCTTCTACGAAAAACCATACATATTTTTCCGATGCATAAGTGCGTATCCTTACAGGGGTACCTCCTGCTTCTGTTTCTATTTCACATCCATCTAAAAGTTTTTCAATATTATCCTCTTCAATAATTTCATTAAGAGTTTTTATTTTTTTATGTCTTTCCACATCCAGGAGTTTTTTTGCATTCTCATTTATAAGCAATATCTTTCCCGTAGTTTTATCCGCTAAAACGAGCCCTTCATTGCAATTACATATAAGGGAATAGTAAAGTTTATTTTTCTCAATTATTTTTTCTGTCGGATCACTTAAAATCAAATTCTGTCCCATCTGCTATATATCCTCCACAGCGACTATTGAAATTTCCTGAGTAAAAACCATTTCTACTATATTAGTTTATCGAAATTTGAATTGTCAACAGCAATATATGCAAAATTCAAAATATTATCACATATAACAAAAGAACACTTGACAGTAAACTATGCCAAGTGATCTTTCGCTAAGGCATCACAAAAGAAAACATATGAAATTACATCTTTATCGTATTGTGATTATTCTTCGTCATCGTAAGCAAATACGCCTTTTCTCACCTCACCCAGATACGCTATGAGACATGCCGGTCCAAACACGAAATTCAATATGATCATGAACCAGAAAAGTAGATTTTCTGCCATAATTATCGTTACCGGGATAAGGATGCAAAGAAGAACTACTATCAAAGCCAGTATATTACCAAGTTTGTTCTTTGTCGAAAGTGACATTCTCTTACTATCCATTTTATCTGTCATTACACGTTCCTCCTTCCTTATATTGACGAAATCTTCTCATCGCTTTTATTGCCGGTTGCAAAGCAGGCTATGAAATAAATTATTCCGCCAACTACCCATGTAGCTACACTTGACGGGATACCGTAAGGAATTCCCAGAGCGAACTGCCATATTATATAGAATAATATTCCTGAAATTATAGCTATGAGGCCGCCTATTCCCGTCTTCTTCTTGAAGAAGAATCCTCCAAGTATAGGGATGAGGAATACAGCCACCTGGAATCCTCCTATTACTGTCCAAGCGCTTCCTATACCGTTTCTCCACAGGTATGTACCGATCACTATAAATACTCCGCATGCCACTATCATCACTCTTGTGCCTTTGAGAACCTGCTGATCCGTAAGGCCGGGCCTAAAGAGATCTTTATATATATCCTTAACCAGTATACCTCCCGTTATAAGCATATCCGCACTTACAGTCGACATCACAGCAGCTATAAGAGCGGCTACGAACAGTCCTCTTACACCTGGAGGCAGGACCTCGAACACTGTACCCCAGAAGCCTTCCGAAGCTGATGCCGCTTCAGGATGTATGACAGATGAAGCAAGTCCTGTAAAGACCATTGCGACCGAGAATGTCATTCCTACTATCATTACCAGTGAGTAAGCGACCTTGATATCTCCGCCTTCTTTGGCAGCACCGAATCTCTGATAGCTTTGCGCATTTACATACAGTGCCGCTGCTGCCAGCACATGTCCCAGAGCCTCTGCACCGGTCAGATTTCCGGTAAGGCTGAGTTTCGCGGGATCAGAAGCCATGACTGCCTCATAAAGTCCGCTGGCACTGCCGAAGTGATGAAATATGCCGAGCATAACGGCTGCCGCAGAAACCGTCATTACTGTAAACTGGATGAGATCTGTTACCGCAAGCCCCCACATTCCAGCCATAGTGGTATAAATAATCATCGCGATCCCGGTAACAATCATGGTCACTACTATAGGGATACCGGAAACCATATGGAGAACTTCTCCTACAGCAAATGTCAGAGCACAGCAGTAAAGTATCGATGCCATAGGCACTACGCTGGCAAGAACGCCTGCTGGCTTATTATAAAAATATCTTATAAGATCAGGTAATGTTACTACGTAATCAGGTATCTTATCTCTTGTCATAGGTCCGATCCATAGAGCAAGAGGAAGTCTCAGCACCCCTGCAGGAACAACGTAGAACATTATAATGGATACACCTACCGTAGCTCCCAGTTCTCCCAGGCCTACTATAGTCCATGAATCGTACCATCCGGCAGCAGCCACTCCTACAAGAACAGGAATCGTAAGTCTTCTGGAGGCTACAAAGAAACTTTTAAAATTCTTGCTGGCCTTTCTGTGCATTACGAATCCTACACTCATTACTCCGATGAAGTACGCTACAAGGACCGCTCAGTCCCATACTCCCCATAACTGTGTGAAATCAATCATTTAATTAACACCTCCCTTAAGTATTCAGCCTTACTCTAAGTCCGCTTATATGTTCGTTGCTAGCTCCAAAGTTATCTCTGTAAGCGTACTTTACGTATTCTCTACCTCTACACTCAAGCTTGAGTTCCCATGCTTCACGGTAAAATTTTTCTTTCTTTGCCAGAGTTATTTCCGGCATTGCATGGAAAACCTTCCTGAGATACTGCCATTTGACACTCTCAACAGACTTTTCCAAAGCCTCACTTTCTGTACAGTTAGCCTTTATAAATCTACCGTTCAATTCGTTCATTTTTCTTTGTTTAAGCCTAAGGTCATCATACAGGTCAAAATGGAAGGAATGCACCTCATTCATATCAAAGACTACTCCTATCCGGCCCTGTTTATCGAATACTCCGACTTTATTGAGATCCCTGTTTCTGGTATTTCTGATAAGCTTGTAATCAAACACCATAAAAATATACGGTACAAATACCTTTTCCTTTGACAGTATAGTGTATTTTATAGGACAGAAAAATCCAAGCATCTTGGGATGTATCTGTTTCATTTTAAATTCAACAGCCTCATCATCCGTATAAACAGTGGGCGTAGACAAAATAAGCTTTTCTGATGCCACCTCTTTCATCATGTACCTCCTCCTTACCTATTTGCTTAAAACAACTGTATCTTTATTCTACAGGTAATTGATTTTCGGAAATCACTTATATCTTAACGCAAAACATATGCCAAGTTTTCAATCTTTTTTCTTTTTTCATAATCGTTGGAATTTTAATGTTTTTAGTCATTTCATAAAATTCTGCATATTTTATCGGTTTCATAACCTATGCTTGTGTGCATAATCACATGCATCAGTGCATTTTTTCATTTCTTTTTTTCAAAGATTCTACTATTTCAATGTGCAATTTCTCTGATACCGGATATATCCTTATAAATACAGCTGCTGCCAGAAACAATATCCCGGGTATGAACGTCAATGCAAACTGTATTCCCCATAATGCCCTTTCACTTTGCTCTGCAGCATTCTGATCATATCCGAACCATACCAGTACAACAGCCAGCAGCTGAGCTGAAAATGCGTTGGATAATTTTAATACTATTTTTGACATTGACAGGATGATTGCTTCTCTTCTTCTGTCATTCCTATATTCATCAAGCTCGCTTATATCATAGAGCATAGCGTATATAAGCTGCCAATATGCAGAAGTGCCTATTGTAAAAACTATTATATAAAAACACAGTATAATCATATCGCCTATCCCTACAGCTCCTAAAAATATAAATACAATCCCTGTAATAATGTAGCAGACCATCATTATATTTTTCTTATCGTATTTTTTAGATAAAGCTGTCAGCACAGGAGTCATAATTATTCCGGTAACTGTCATTACAGCAAGAATAAATGCTTTCCAGTCTTCACCCATATCAAGATTGTATTTCATAAAATATACGACACTGGAATTACAGAACACATTAGCGATACATACCATAAGTGATGTCATGAGAAGGAACAGGAAAGGTTTCAGTTTCAAAACACTCATATATTCTTTCATCAGATTCTGTTTGTTCTCATTTTTGATTTCAGCCTTCCCTGCATACTTATTTTTGTAAAACCTGACACATGTGATTATCTGCGAGGCTCCACCCATCAGAGCTATACCGAGTATAGATATCTGCCATGCATTCGAAAGTGAAACTCCCGATTCCTGAAAACGATCTATCACAGGCAGAAGAAAAACCACACCCACAAGATTGCCGAATCCCATAAACAGTCTTGCATATCCTCTAAGATCTGTTCGTTCTGCCGCATTCATCGTAAGATCCGCTCCTAATGCCTCATATGGTATCATGAAGCTTGAATGAGCAGTCATTAATATCACCATAACTATCAAGTAATATAATTCCCGAAATCCGCCCTCGGCATCCAGCACAGTAAAAAACATGACTAAAGAAACAGCCATAGGAAAAATCGATATCCACATATACGGAAGCCTCTTTTCTCCTTTGATCGGATAGTGGTCAGAAATGAACCCTATTATACCCACGCTCGCCGCATTCCAAACAGTTGCAATAAATATTATATTTCCTGCGATAAGAGGATCGATACCTACTATATCCGTCATGAAAAAAAGGCTGTATATGATCAAAAGATTATAAACCGCTGTATCTCCCAGAGAAGCCGCTCCATATCCTATTTTATCGCCAACTGAAAACCGTTTTTCTGTCATATTACTCAATCTCCCTTTATATATAAAATGAGCCACCATATAAAATACAGCGGCCCATTTTACATCAAAATGTCAGCTTTATACTTCTTCAGTGACCTTTGCAAATACGTGAACATCACGTTTTTCAAGTTCTCTGAAGTAAATATCAGTATCAAGAACCTGCTCTCCCGTAAAGAATCCCTTCTCTTTGACCTGTCCTCGAGCAAGCATTTTAGCAGTTATAGCACCAGGGAACCCTACTGAAAAATGTCCGTTTGATAATCCCCAAGGGTGATGATGAAGATCTGTTTCCACCTCATATGTACATTTCTTTCCATTCTTGGTTCCTGTTACTATTACACGCAACAACTTCATATCATCAGGAGTCCCGGTATTAACACCCGGTTTTGTTTCGAAAACTTCCAGCAGAAAATCCCTAGGAGCTATTTCTACACCTTTTACATTGATTTTTTCCTCACTTCCAAGTCCGTTTTCGATAAGAAAACGCAGTCTTTCCTCAAACAAAGTAGGAAGAGCGAGTTTGAAAGCAACATTTTTTATGCCCCTATCTTTATATGCTATAGGCATTGTAGCAACTTCCGAATGTATCATGTTGTATAGATTCAAAGTACCATATGGCTCTGGAAAATCCACTGTCATCTTTCCTGAAAACGGCGGCAGTTCCACATGTTTTCCATCTCTGTATTCAAAATTATTCATCGTGAATTCTTCTATTATCGTATTTAATGCATATGGAGGTACAAATCCATATCCGCTGGCACTTCTGTTTATTATTGCATCCAAAATAAGGATGTCTTCAACTGTATCAAGTCTGTCTGTAGCATACTTAGTCAAAACATTTACAATACCAGGTGCGCTTCCTGAACCTACTATTCCTGTGATCCCGGCCTTTCTAAAGTCTTCGTCTCTCTCCATCTGCTTAACCGCCCAATGGAAAAGTCCGCCAAAATCGGTATAATTTGTTTTTGATTCTATGCACGCATTCATGACATCCATATTAAATATATGTGATGATCCGTTGATCACTACATCATAGTCCTTCAGTGCCTCCGCCAGTCTGTCAGTATCTTTCAGATCAATAACTGCCGTCTCTATCTTAGGTGAATTCACAAGTTCTTTTCTAACCTGCAGAGCATCCTCGTTGATATCGATAAGCAGTATTTTTTCTACATCATCCGTTTCAATAAAATCATAGATTGCTGATAAGCTCTGTCTTCCTGCACCACCTGTTATTGCCGTTTTCATTCTAATTCCCTCCTTAAATTCAACAAAAGGTTTTATTTGATCCTCCGAAAATCACTTATATAAACAGCAATTCATGTGCCAACTGTATCATAAACATAAAAAAACTCACCGACCCCAGTATTTTCAATGGATCGGTGAGTTTTACATTTTATGTGTTTTAATCATCTGCATTTAAAATCAATGCTCATATGCATATTCATATGCATATGAGCATATCTTAATCTTCTTTTTCGGAGTTATCTTCATCTTCTTCCGGCTGCTTTTCTATCTTGATACCTATCTTGCTTATGCGGTGCCTTTCCATACGTACCGCCGCAAATGTCACTTTTATATTTTTATGTATTATCGTTATGCTGTCTCCTTCATCAGGTATCCTGTCAAAAATATTGAGCAGCAGTCCTGCTGCAGTTTCACATTCTTCTATCTTATCAGGCTCAAAACCTATAAGTTCTACGACATCATCAACAGGTAAGGAACCGTCTATCAAAAAACGGTCATAACTAAGCGATATCACTTCCGAATCACCACTGTGTATGTATTCATCATCGTCTATATTTCCCATTATCTGCTTCATGACATCAGAAGATGTGACTATACCGGCAGTACCGCCGTATTCATCGACTACCAGAGCAAATTTCGTCTCTTTATCCTGCATTATCTGCATAAGTCTGTCAACCGACAGGAATTCCGATACTGCAACTATTTCTCTTATCGGCAGGTTATCATAATCTGTGCCGCTGATCTTTTCATCCTGCCAGTAAAGGTCTTTTATATGTATAAAGCCCTCTATCCTGTCCTTATCACCTCTGCATACAGGATATCTGGTATATTTGCACCGCTTTATCATTTCAAGATTCTCGCTGTAAGAAAGTTCAAGATCAAAGCACTCTATATTTGTCCTTGGAGTCATTATGGAAGAAACATCTTTATTATATATATCGAATATATTGCTGACAAATTCACTTTGCTTAGGATCTATCAGTCCGCTTTCGGTACTTTCATCCAAAAGAAGCTGGATCTCCTCCCCGGTATATACCTGATGCTCATTGGCTATATCGTGCCCCATAAGCTTCATCACACCATTTGTCACCGAATTGAACAGCCACATTATAGGTGCAGTCATCCTGTAAAACCAGACAAGCGGCAGAGCGGTCATCCTCGCATATTTATCGGTCGAAAATATCGCCAGTGATTTAGGTATAAGCTCGCCTACAACTATATGAAGTGCAGTGACAAGCGCAAAGCCTATTGCTACCGAAATAGCTGATATTGCAGATTCCGGAAGTTCAAACACTCTAAGAGCCGGCCGTATGAGTTCTGAGACTGCAGGCTCTCCAAGCCATCCCAATGCCAGCGATGCCAGCGTGATACCAAGCTGGCATGCCGAAAGATATGCATTTACATTATTAGCGATCTTAAGTGCAGCCTTTGCTCCCCCTTTTCCTTCTTCCTCCGCAATCTGAAGCTGTGACTTACGCACTCTTACAAGTGCGAATTCTGCAACTACAAAAAAAGCATTCATAAACAAAAAGAATACAACTAAAATCAAACTGAGTGCTACTGACACTAGAAAATCCCCCTTCCTGTCAGCAAACGATAAAGTTCCTCTGTATCTTTGACAATGATCTTTGCCCCGTTCTCACGGAGGCAGGAGCTTTCACGAAATCCCCATCCGACCGCGATCTCGTCTATACCGGCATTTTCTGCAGTCTTTATATCTACTTCAGAATCGCCTACATATACTGCTTCTTTTCTATCTATGTCCATTATATAAAGTATCTTTTCAATGCTGTCCGGATAAGGTTTCCTTCTTACGTCTTTTTTTTCCCCTATGACCATATCAAATACTTCCGGAAAAAACAAATCGCACAATTCTTTTACTGCATAATCCGCCTTATTGGATACTACAGCGATTTTTATTCCTGCAGCTTTTATATTTTCTATACATTCACATATCCCGAGATATGGTTTCGTCTTATCAAAACAGTGGTCTTTATAATAATCATTGAAATCACGGAACACCTTCTCGATTACTATATCCCCGGATCCGTACGGGACCGCTCTTTCGATCAGTTTATGTATCCCGTCTCCCACAAAACGCCTTATCTCATCTTCACTGTGTTCCGGCAGCCCGTTAATCCTGAGAGCATGATTGGTGCTGTCCGTAAGATCATCCAGTGTATCAAGTATAGTTCCATCGAGATCAAAAATAACAAGTTTATATTTCATTGTTCTGTATCCTGTAAAACGGTATATATAAAGAATATAAATACAACTCGCAGAGCAAAATACTCCGCAAGTTGCTTTTCTGGAGCGGATGATGGGAATCGAACCCACAACTCCAGCTTGGGAAGCTGGGGTTTTACCACTAAACTACATCCGCATAACGAGGTTATTATACCATTAAATACACGATCTGCAAAGTTTTTTTGTTGTTTCTACCGAAACAATATTATTTTCTTCCCTCAGTTCTCTCTTTTTTGCTGATCTGTTCTCTATTTTTCGTCAACAGATAATAAAAGACACTCGCATGAGTGCCTTTCAAAACAACAACTAACAGCTGTTATACAGATACTGATCTGCCTTCCGCAGTGTTGTATTCATCATCTGTTACAGGCTCGCACCATTCATTGGAAGTCTCTTTGCCGGCAGGCTCTACAGCAAGGTGAGACATCCATGAATCCGATGCAGCACCGTGCCAATGTTTTACCTCCGCAGGTATCTCTATTATCTTACCCGGCGTCAGGCTGACAGCTTTGCAGCCTTCTTCCTGGTACCATCCTCTTCCTCCCACACATATCAGTACCTGTCCCCCGCCTTGTTTGGCATGATGTATATGCCAGTTATTCCTGCAGCCCGGTTCGAACGTGACATTGAAAACCGGAAGCTTGCCGGATGAAATCTGTGCCAGATAGCTCTGTCCCGTAAAATACTGTGAATATGCGTCATTCGTCTCTCCTATCGGAAAGATTATTTCTTTTTGAAAACTGTCTTTTTCCGTCTGACTGTCTTCCGTTTCCCATACCTCTTTTGCCATGTTGAAAACGCTCCATGCCTTAGGCCACCCCGCATAAAATGCCACATGAGTTATCACTGCAGCTATCTCCTTTCTGGTAATCCCGTTATCTCTGGCATTTTTCAGATGGTATAAAAGGGAGCTGTCGGTTATGCCTGATGACATAAGGGCCACTACCGTTATCAGACATCTCGTTTTAATATCTATATCATTGTTGTTCCAGTTTTCACCAAAAAGCACATCATCATTAAAATGGGCAAACTCAGGTGAAAAATCACCCAGGGAATCGCGACCGGCAGTCTGCACTATTTTCCTGTTCATCTTTGCTCTCCTTCTATTTAAATCCGTACGCCCAATTTCCTAATTCATTTTCGGAAACTGCAGCATCAAAACGTTTTTCTCCTACAAACTCTGCTCCGGGAGCAGATATCCTGAGTTCATCCGCCGTTTTTCCCATCCCGCTGCTGCCTGATGTCGCAAACAGTACGATTTTTTTATCGGCAAGATCATACTGTTCAAGAAAGCTGTTTATTATATGCGGCGCTACATACCACCATATAGGGAATCCTAAGAATATCATATCATACTGATCCATATTTTCCACTTTTCCCGCGATCGCCACACGGCTGGTCTTATCTCTCATTTCCACAGTGCTTCGGCTCTTGTTGTCCATCCAGTCGAGATCCTCTTTCGTATAAGGGATTTCCGGTCTTATCTCAAAAATATCGGCTTCTACCGCTTTCGCCAGTTTCTCTGCCACCTTTGCTGTCGTTCCGCTGGCACTGAAATATGCTACAAGTGTATTTTTCATGATATACCTCCTTCCGTTCACCTTAAATATACCTCTTTATGATCTTTATGTCTAATAGTTATTTATTATCGTTCTTTATGCTTATATGTAATGTTATCAATCATATAGCTCCACTTCACTCACACATTCGTTTTTAAGTCTTCCGACAAGATACTGCAGCGCATCTACGACATGAGGACGTATATCTCCGCCTATAAGAACATACATGATATCATCGCCCGTCTTCAGCCTGCCCTCAGCCAGCCAGATCTTCACATAACAGATACCCGGCATTTTATATGTAGCTTCTACCGCACTTTCTGCTTTCTGTCTGTCATATGAAAAAAGCATTCCCGTAACTTTGGCAGTATTTTTCTCTCCATCACGCACCTTAGACTTTGCTGTTTCTCTCACCACACCATTATGGAAAAGATACATGCCAGCCATACCTGCACCATCCTGCTGCTTGGCTTCGCTTATCCATTGATCCATAGATGGTCTTTTCACTATATCTGTCATTATAAATACCTCCATTTAACAATATATTATATTATTTAAAAAATTACGGTGCAATATCTTTTATCGCTATATGTATCACTATAATCAATATAAACATAGCATATAAAGAGTCCGTTTTTTTCGGATTCAGAAAGGAAACAAATCATGGGAATAACCAATGCAAATAAAAAAATAAGTAAATCTCGTATAGAATGCGAAGATATTTTCAATATAGAACTGTCACTGACAGCATCTCCCGATATAATAAGCAGTCCTACGGATATAGTGCTGATTCTTGACAAATCTCAGAGTATGGCCGGAGCCCCACTTGCAAATCTAAAAAGCGGAGCCAAAAAATTTATAGATATAATAGCCGATGCCACTGACGGAACAGCGGATGGGCAAATAGGCTACGGAAGCCGCATAGGTATTGTCAGCTTTGCAACTTCAGCAACACAGGATACTCAGCTCATAACTTCAGTCGCAGACCTGAAATCTGCCATTGATTCTATCTCAGCCGGAGGATTTACAAATCATGCAGATGCATTTACCAAGGCCTCTGAACTTTTTGAACCACAGTCCTCCAATGCGAAAGTCATGGTGATGTTCACAGATGGAAAAACTACAGCCGGAGGAGACCCTATACCTGTTACCCAACAGGCAAAATCTGACGGTGTAATAATATACTGTATAGGTCTCAACGGAAGCGGAGGCCTTGACGAACAGTCTCTCGACGACTGGGCATCTGAGCCATCGTCATCATATGTAACCATAACACCAGATGACGAAAAGCTGGAAGATATATTTGAGAATCTTGCAAAAAATATTTCAAAGCCGGGCGCAACCGGCATAGTATTGAAAGATGTTATATCTCCGTGTTTCAATATAGTATCTGTATCTTCTCCAACGAAAGGCAATGCCGATATTCTCAGCAAAACATCGTTGAAATGGGAAATAGATGAACTCGGAGTCACAGGCAGTGAAGGTGCTGTGCTGGAATTCACAGTACAGCATATAGGAGGTTGCCAGGAAAATACTGCCGTAAACGAAAAAATCATTTATAGTGATCTTGAAGGTAATACGGCAAATTTCCCAGATCCTTCCATCTATGTCGATTGTGGTGATATAATCATCACAGAACCATGTCCCCAGCCTGTAGATATAACCATAGACGGATGCAATGATTCTGTGATTTTTGATGCAGGAAGTCTTGATATAAACGGAGCTGGACGCATCCTGCAGATCGACGTTCTTCTTAAAAACGTATGCCCCGGCAAACGAGTTGCATTAGCTGTAATGATCACAGAAACCGATAGCCAAGGCATGGAATACAAAAGAGGGTTCAAGACTATGACTGTACCGGCACATGACAGAAACAAATGCCACGATGTTAAAATAGAATGCATTAAATTCGTTCTTCCTGAATCTGTCAGCGAGTCAGAAGAAACCGACGGATCATCGATATGCGGGAAAAGACAGTTCAAAGCCAGCTTTTTTGCAAACTATATGGACTATGATTTTCAATGCTGCGATGAACTTTTATCAAAACAGAATGCTTGATCTGTAAAAAAACCGGATGGTTCATAATCCCATCCGGTTTTTTATTCAGTATCCCACGGTTACTCCGAAATCAATAGACAGGCATGCTCCTGTGATCGCTTCGACCTTATCTTTTTCGGAAAGAAAAAAGATACATTCCGCGACCTCGTCAGGACGTACATATCTTGCATGCTCCCCCTGCGGGAATATTTTAAGATATTCTGCATCGAATTCCTCCCTTGATCCGTATCCCGACTGTTCTATATCTGTGACAAGCATAGGAGTATCCACTTCTGAAGGACATACTGCATTGACCCGTATTTTCTCAGGAGCCAGCTCCAGCGCAAGCGATTTTGTAAGGAGAGCCACTCCTCCTTTTGATGCGCAGTATATGGCAAGCTCCCTGTTCCCCACCAATCCTGCATCAGAGCATATATTGACTATTGATCCGCATGTCCTTGCAAGTGCAGGTATGGCATATTTACACATGAAAAATGTACCCTTCAGATTTATATCAATAGTCTTGTCCCAGATTTCCTCCGTCATTTCAACAGTCGGCCCTGAATATGATACTCCGGCGGAATTAACCAGTATGTCGAGTCTTTTCTCATTGGAGATCACAACATCTATGGCATTTTTACATTCGTCTGCGGAAGAAACATCAGCCGCTACATATCGTATTTTGCCTCCGCTTCTTCCGAATTCATCACATACACTTATAAGTTTTTCCCTGTTTCTTCCAAGTACATATACAATATCACCGTTTTTTACGAATTTTTCCGCCGCAGCCTTTCCTATACCGCTTCCACCACCTGTAATAAGAACCACTCTCTCTGTTCGTGCCATTTACAGAGCCTCCTTTGATAAAACTGTTCATATATGATCTTTACTTATCCAATATATTCATAAATTCTTCGCCTGTAATAGTTTCTTTTTCATACAGGTATTTAGACAGTTCATCCAGCTTTTCACGATTTGATTCTATTATCTCTCTGGCCTTTTCATGCTGCTTTTTCACAAGCTCTACAACCTGTTTATCTATTTCCGCCTGTGTCTCTGCCGAGCACGCGAGAGAAGTATCTCCGCCAAGGTACTGATTTGTGACAGTTTCCATAGCTACCATATCAAAATCATCACTCATACCATAGCGTGTGACCATGGCTCGAGCCAGTTTAGTAGCCTGTTCTATATCATTTGCCGCTCCGGTGGAAACAGTGCCGAAAGCAATTTCTTCCGCCGCGCGTCCTCCTGTATAAGTGGCGATCTTATTTTCGATTTCTTCTTTTGTCATAAGGTACTTGTTGCCTTCTTCCACCTGCATAGTATATCCCAGCGCTCCGGAAGTCCTTGGTACTATGGTTATTTTCTGGACAGGGGCAGACTGACTCTGTCTGGCGGCAACAAGAGCATGACCGATTTCATGATATGCCACCGTCCATTTTTCTTCATCGGTCAGGATTGCATTTTTCTTCTGATATCCTGCGATCACCACTTCTATGCTCTCTTCAAGATCCGCCTGAGTAGCAAATGAACGATCATCCCTCACTGCACGGAGAGCAGCTTCATTTACAATGTTTGCAAGCTCTGCTCCGCTTGCCCCTGATGCCATTCGTGCGATTTTATGGAAATCGACATCATCGGCTATTTTTACTTTTCTGGCATGTACTTTCAGTATCTCCTCACGTCCTTTAAGATCAGGAAGTTCTACAGGGACACGGCGGTCAAAACGTCCCGGTCGTGTCAATGCCGGATCGAGAGACTCCGGTCTGTTGGTAGCTGCAAGTATGATGACTCCACTGTTGCTTTCAAACCCATCCATCTCAGTAAGAAGCTGATTTAAAGTCTGCTCTCTTTCATCATTGCCCCCTATGCTCCCGTCACGCTTCTTGCCTATAGCATCTATCTCATCGATAAAAACTATACAAGGAGCTTTTTCTTTTGCCTGTTTAAAAAGATCCCGCACTTTAGATGCACCCATACCGACAAACATTTCAACGAATTCAGATCCGGATATCGAGAAAAACGGTACATCCGCCTCGCCTGCTACAGCTTTTGCCAGCATAGTCTTGCCTGTTCCCGGAGGCCCTACCAGCAGCACACCTTTCGGCATAGAAGCTCCTATCCTTTTATACTTGGCAGGATTGTGGAGATAGTCCACGATCTCAGCCAGATTTTCTTTTGCTTCATCTTCTCCGGCAACATCATCAAAGCTTATCCCTTCAGATGACTTAACATATATTTTTGCATTTGATTTTCCCATACCGAACATCATGCTGTTGCCGTTTGTCTTGTTCATAAGTCTCCTGCTCATGAACTGCCCAATACCTATAAAAATCAGTATAGGAAGTATCCATGAAAGTATTATGGAAGTAAAAGGCGACATAGTTTCAACTATTTCCTGGGAAAATTCTGCATCAGATGCATTCAGGCGCTCTACCAGATCCGGGTCATCCATTTTCCCTGTTTTGTAAACAGTTTTGTTGTTTTTATCTGTAAAAATGATCTGGTTTTCCTGAACTTCGACCTTTCCTATTTTATTGTTTTCCGTCATTGATATAAATTTACTGTAATCCACTTGATTTACCTGCTGCTGATTTATAAAAGGCATAATCAGGGAGTTAAACAGCACTATACACAATAGCACTACGATATAATAATATATCAATGGCCTTCTCGGCTTTTTTATTTCTTTCATAACAACAATTACCTCCCTTTATATCATCGGATCCGGATAACGCAATTAAAAATATCACAATAATATAGCAATCATCATGACACTCATATTTTCCGTCAATGTACGATACTCCTGATCCTTTTTCTGTTAATCATTCTATCACGGTGATATATCATTGTCTATCGTACATATCTAAACTCTGAGCCGGAAAGTAGCCGGTGCAAACCTATATACAAGCGCACATGCCACCGCAAAATATATTATACAGAAGACGATACAGATGATGCCAAATACCATGATCGGCATCTTTACATATATCATAGCAAAGCAAACAAGATATGTTGCAATCATTATTATACGGTAAGTGCCGCTTTTTATCTCCGTCTCACCGTTATATGGCTGGAGCAGATAATAGATCGTAAGATAATGTATCGAGAAAAATACGCTCATGCATATTATCGAAACCACCAGGACCACATAGTCAAAAGGATCTTCAGTACCTCCGGAAATATACAATATCACGGCAAGCCCAATGCCTATGATCACTGCCGGCAATGCATTTATCTTGATGATCTCACGAAGTCTTATCCTGAAAAGCTTGAGTATAAACCCGGGCTGCTTGAAAAACGAATAAGTAAGAAGACTTCTGTCACAGTTTATGAACAGTGCCTGCGTAAAGCCTGTTCCTCTGTTTATCGCGTACATTATGAACACAAAATACGGCAGCCACATCATAACTATCTTATTGATTTCTCCTTTTATTTCAGGCATCATATGCATAATAATGATGACTGCAGCTGCAGCCCCTGCTCCTATACCTGCTATCATTTTAGAAGCTTTCCAAAGTATCCTCCTGTGGCGTTTGATAAATATCTCATTCAGATACTCAAATCCCCTGCGGCTGCTTTTAACTTCTGTATCGGAAGATATAGCCCTGTCTGCCGCGCCCTTCCTGGCATTTTTCATCACATCCATCTGGTTTACGATCTGGGAAAGCAATTCTGTGTTGAGTTCTCTGTAATATCTGAATGTTATTATCTTTCTAGCGCCTATGTTCCCTGCTGCTATGAAGAGTATCAATATCACTGCGGAAACAGTTCCCGGCAATATTATCCCGCTGACAGGCAGCAGATATGCGGCAGCAAGCAGCATGATCATCGCTATCCAGAAATGCTTTTTAAGCTTGTTTTCATTATACGCAGCTCCTCTTTTTTCATAATCCCGCAATGACCATGCCGCAACAGCGATCTTTGCTCCGGCCACAGAAAACGGTATAAGTATGCAAAGCCACACTGGTATGCCGATACTCGTTCCGAAAATCAGCGAAAACAGCATAAACCCGACTATGACCTTTGATATTGAATATGCATAATTCACCAATGTATATTCGCGGGCATCCATCCTCATCGATATCATGGCATAATATTTGTCACGAGTAGGATTGAACATACCGGTATTAACAAATGCTCCTATTATCGTCAATATCACCAGCTGATGCAGGAACATATCACTTTCTGGCACGAACGTATAAACCATCCTAGCGGCGCTCAACATTACCAGAAAATAAATGAACTTCCATAAAAATGCAGAGATGATTTCCCATATCACAGCCAGTATATTTGCAAAGATTTTAAGGCCTCTTACCTTGTAAACAGTTTCCGGCAGCATTTTTTTGATCAATGGTATCTGTTTAACGGAAAACAGTATGCCATTGACTCTATATGTATTTTTTAATGCAAATGATATCTTAAGAGTCTTATTCATTTTCATCCTCCCGGAGGGCGGATATTATCCTGTCTTTGAATCTTTGATCATCGAGATGAGCTTTTTCGACTTTCTGAAGATCACCATGGCTCAAAAGCACTATCTCATCACAAAGATCAAGAGCCAGATCCATGATATGGGTGGAAAAAATTATGATCCTTTCTCCCTTAATAGACCTGAGCAGCTGCTTCATCTCTTCTGCCACCACTACATCCAGAGATGTCAGAGGCTCATCAAGCAGTAATATATCGGGCCTTGCTATTATATTTATCAGCATCTGCATCTTGTTTTTCATACCGTGAGAATAGTCTTTCAGAAGCTTATCCCTGTCATCAGGCGCTATGCTGACATAATCAAAATATTCATCGGGAGTTTTTACATCCCCTATCGATTTTTCATTTATATCAATAAAAAATCTCAGAAACTCCCTTGCTGTCAGAAATTCCGGTACTGTAGGAGTAGACAGCACATATCCTATATCCTCCGGAGCCACTTCCCTTCTGATGCCCCCATCCTCAATATAGAAATCTCCTCCGTCATTTTTGATATCACGGTTCAGACAATTGAACATAGTAGTCTTGCCGGCTCCGTTACGTCCCAGCAATCCATAGATCTTTCCTGACTCAAAAGTAAAATCTATATCCCTGAGGACTTCCTTTTTCCCGAAACTTTTTTTCAGATGCTCGATAATAAACTTCATATGATTTCCTTTCCCCCTTATGATAATACCGTTATATAACATATGCTCAGGCTGATTATATTCCTTATTTCATCATCATTCTATCTTCATAGTACGCATTTCCTCTTCCGATATCCCGTTTTTCTCCCCATACCTGATCCAGTATCTTGTGGAGGCCTTCAAAAATAAGAATTTAGGAAGAGGCATGGAAATATCAAGCAGAATATATTTTTTATCATAAATGGAATCCGCAAGCTTTTTTATTTTCCGGCTCACAAGGGACCTGAAGGGAGAATCCAGTATCGCTTCACCGCTTCCGATCTTCAAAACAGAACCCATTTTATAGCCATTCTGTCGGCAGAACAGCCCCATCATCATGACAGCCGTATCGTTCTGCTCTGATTCAATAAAGCCGCAGTTAATCAGAACGGAAACTGCAGGTTTACTGTCAGGCGGCCGCGTTTCCAGTGTTTTTAAAAAATTAAGCATGGTTACCGGTATCCCGTCTGCATAAAGAGGAAAGACCATAAGCACATCAGAATATTTACCCAAACGATCACATAGATCGCTATGGTTGGATCTTTTTATATCGAAATAATCAGCATCTTCCTTTGATTTTCCAATAAAAATATCGGCATATCTTCTGGAATTCGACTTGGAGGCTCTGGGGCTTCCGTTCAATACCATTATCCTTCCCATTTTCTCACCTCTTTCAAAACTGCGTCACGGACATCCGGCTCCTCCGTAAAAATAACTTTATAAGTCTGAAAGTTCATATTGTGGGCATTTCTGGAAACAAGCTGCATGAATATATCCTTTTCATCATCGCCTATATCACCGTATGCAATGACAGTTGCTTTTTTCGGTGCCACTTCCCTCTGGATATGGTGTGTCTCTCCATCGAGTATGCGTATGAATGCCTGCTGCACAGGTATTGCTCTCTCCAGCATCGTCTTCATCACCGTATCATATCCCCCGTACTTTATGCGGCTTACATATATGACCTCATCGCTTTTTGCGATGACAGGATATACCGAGACAGCATCATCACGTATGACACACTTCCCCGGAGTTTTTGTCCAGCATCCGAAACATCCCACACAGTTACTGATCGTCAGTGATGACAGATCTATATATCTGATGGAATCATCATTTTTTATATCTATACCCAAATCTCTGTCGCTCAAAATCAGTTTCATTTATGTTCTCCTTATATTTTTCGTACCCCACAATATTATATCCCTGATCCCGACTTTAAATAACCACAGGCCATATGACTGTCTTCTGGTCTGTCTGCACTCATCCCCCATACTAAGACTGACTGAATGTGACAGTACAGAAAGCATGTGTCCTTCACAGCCTGATTATATAGGACTGTTTAGGTTAATGCAACAAAAAGAGAGCATCTGCTCCATCATCATTTCATGATATACTAGATGCTCTCTGATCATCATATGCTTTTTTTAGCTTTGAGCTCTTTTAACGCTGTTTTTTTCTCCTGCCATATATACCTGCTGCCGCCGCTCACTCTGTCTATAGTGGATATGACATTGAGCAATGTGCTCTTTCCCGATCCGGAAGCCCCCATTATTGCCGTAAACTCTCCTTCCTTCACCGTGAATGACACACCGTTCAGCGCCTTCGTCACTACGCTTCCCGTTCCGTAATATTTTATGACATCGTCCAGTCTCAAAATCTCCGTCATCTGTATCCCTCCCTTATATCACTACATGATCTGCGTTTGCCATATAAAACAAAATACCGGACATCCTCACCTATATGATAATATGGATATCCCGTATCTGTTCTAACTTTATTATGTATATATCCTTACAGTTTCGTAAGATTTATTTTTACTCGTCCCTGATCATATCCATCAGGCTATCCCCTAAAATAACGATAACGTACTTAAAGAAAACACGCCTTCTATCCAACGCTCAGGATAATGCATATCTAAAAATAAAAAAGCTGTACACAACGAATATAAAGTGCATATCTTCTGTTTATAATCAAAAGCCATTTTCCTTATCCATTACCACATTCCTTAAGCCTCCCGGTAAACTTGTCAAAATCATCTTATTCAAAATAAATCTCAAAACTATTGCCGCCAAAATAAATATCATTCGTACCGATAAATTCTTTATACGTTTCAACATTCTGCAGGGATAAACTGCCTGTCAGTGTCTTATTTGCTCCAAAGTCCATAATGATATGAAGTCCTAAGATTTTTTTATAAAATTCAACTGATCTGTCTATATAAGTTACTATCAGAATGGTATTTTTCCGTAAACAACAAGCTGCTTATCTCATTCGTTTCTCAAATCGGAACATTCCTTCTTTTCCATCGCCGATAAAATCATCCGGCGTATCCGGCATAGGATGTTTCTCATTGAAAAACTCTGTTATATGAAAGCCGCAGACATTAACATAAAAATGAACATTACGCTTTTCAAAATACGGTGTACAAGTCTCCCATATCTCCGTTTCCGGATATAACTGTTCCAATCCAAACCAAATCTTTTTTCCGACACCTCTACTCTGTGTCCCTTGCTTCACAAAAAGGAAATCAAGATGATTGTGCAAGGTCTTTTCGTTAATGACCACAATCGCACCACCTGATATTTCACCATCAACAATGGCTTTATAAGCAACAGCACCCTCTGCAGTTAAAGACTGGTCGATATCCTTTTCTGGCAGAACAGCCTTATCCGTTTTGCCAAACTCATCTTCAAAACCTTTTTGAAAAGCTTCCTGCATATCCAATTTGTATTGTTTTACTTCGTCAGCTTTCAACATACATAATTCAAATCTCATTTTTACCTACCTCCCAGGTTTTTAACAGCAGACGGATTATTTTCGAGAACCTCTCCGACAATACGACAGACATCCAGCCCAGAGCATTCGCCGCAGCTGGAAACGCCTTTTTTCACTGCACATTTTCGGATTTCGCACATATGCTCACAGAATACCGTTTTCTCTCCGTTCATACGGCAGCCCTCACAGTTAATATGTTCTGACAGAATAGGGGCGTTATTCAACTCTGCCCATAATTTTGCTGTTTTCTCACGCAAGGCTTGATCGTCATTGACAGTCGCTATGTATGCATCGCATTTTTCACAGTCAAGTCCGCAGTATCCGATCATATCTTTCATATGTTATATTCCTCCTAATGCTTTTCTTATATCTTCAACAAACTGCGCCTGCTGTTTTCTCAGATATGACTTTACAAATGGTTTCAGTAGCCGCTTTTTTGCTTCCACCCATTCCGTAAAATCTATCTCTGTTCCATTGCCTTTATCCGTAAAAATGCCGATCCAATGACCTTTAATATTGCTGTTTTCCATATCAAATTCCCATCGTCTGTATGGCTCGACAAGCGTCACGGTAAAGGTCGTAAGGTCGCCAGTTCTGGTATATTCAATGAACCGTTTATCGCTTATAATTTCCGTTTTGCTAAGATCACTTCTCCAAGCTCCGTAATTCTCAATATCCAAAATCATCTCCCATACTTTGAAAAGCTCGCTGGGGATCAGTGCTTTTATATTTGATACCGTCATTTTAGTATCCTCCTAAAATCAATCGTATTTCTCGATACGCACTGTGGCAATAGCTGACTGATTCGGCTCTCCGGTAACAAGGTCCTGCGGCGCAGGCACGAGCAGCATAAATCCGTCCTTGCCATATCTCAATCCATACCCTTGTGCATAGGCTTCCTCCACGGAGATATGCTGCACCTGACCGATCACCATAGCCGTAATCCCCGCACCGCTTAAATCCTGTATTTCTTTCAGGGTACATTCCATCGTAATAAACGCTTCGTTGATTGCAGGTGCGTGAATTGTTTTGGCATTGGAAACCGTAAAGCCTCCTGCTGCAAATTCATCATCGTCCCATTCATTATGACGAATGGTATCTACCAGCTTATCATAGCAGCTTAGCGGGAGAAAGTTAATACAAAAGCATTTTTCTCTTTGGATATTGGCATAGGTGTGGGTGTGCTGATATAAGTTGCCCATGACAGTAAAAAATGCAGTCTTATCTCCGTGAAAGCAGCTCCACGAATGAAAGCACACATTCGGTTTCCCGTTCTCTTTCCAGGTCGTGATGGCAAACAGAACGGTCGGTATTCCTGCCGTTACTTCAAAGTGCGAGAACAGTTCAAATTCTTCCGGATAGGCTGGCTTAAAATACTGAGGAAAATCCTTTTCAATCTCTATTTTCATCGCTACGCCTTTCATAATTACAGTTTTTTTACAACCTCAATTGCAATACGGAGCAATTCGTATCGTATATTCTTTTGCGTATTCCAGTTTCGGGAATCCCATTCCTCACCGCTCACATCATCACCTGCATACAATAGCTGAGCAAGCGGAATATGATAATAATGAGATACCGCAAAAAAGGCCGCTGCTTCCATTTCCACCGTTACACACCCTTCTTTTCTTCTGAGTTCAATCATATCGGGAGTTTCCCGGTATATGGCATCTGTTGTCCATGTCTTTCCAGTCTTAAATGGAATTGCCAGTTCTTTCAAACATGAAACAGCCTTCTCTACGGTCTCTTTATGGCATTCAATTTCACGGGAGGGTTCTAAATAATGATAGGATGTCCCCTCATCTCGAACCGCAGAGACAGGGACAATGATCTCACCCACTTCGCTGTCATTCGTTAAAGCTCCTGCTCCACCGCAGACAATGAACTTTTCGCACCCCATGGCATGTAGTTCTTCAAGTGCTACTGCGGCACCCGGCCCGCCGCAAAGCGCCATTGTGATGCAGAGTCTGTCTGTATCAGTTACATATTCGTAAATCGGTATATCAAAAACCTCAGATTTAAGATAGCCGATGATCGGAAGCTTGTTTTCTTCTGCAAATCGGTCCAACTCCCTCCTCAAGTAGGTAATCACACATTTTTCCGGAAGACTTTTCATCAAAAAATTCGTCGGGTGAATGATCGGAGTTTTACCGGTATCAAATTCAAATATGGGATATTGATTCTTTACAATCATATTTAACCTCCGCAAATTACTTGTCACTTATAATTTCTGCATCCTCAATACAGCTGAAAACTTCACCTCATTTCGGACAGCCCGCCACTTGATGAATTATATGATATCATCAATCTCATACGGCGGCAAACGATATCTCGACAGTGAACGAATCTCCGTCTACTTTAGCCGTTATGCTGCCTCCGGTTTTTTCCACCAGCCCTTTGGCGATCGATAATCCCAGTCCCGTAGAAGCACCGTTTCTGGCAGAATCCGCCTTGTAAAACCGCTCGAAGACTCTTTCAGCTTCGATCTTATCGGCATCGTTGACCTGATTGGTACATCGGAATACAGCTCGTCCATTATCCCGGTAAAATTCCATGCTTATGCGCTCATCACCATGTTCCATCGCATTTTTTATCACGTTTTGCAGGGCACGAACAACAGCTTCCGCATTTCCTTCGATCATCATTCTTTCATCTGAAAACCGGATCTCCGGTTCTATCTTTCTGTACTTAAATTCATCATAAAAAGAAAACACCGTATCCATCACACATTTGCTGAGATCCGTCTCTTCAATGACAAACTCATAGCTTTCATTCTGCAGCTTCGCATAAGTAAACATTTCTTCCAGCATAAAAGTGAGGCTTGCGATCCTGCTCCTGATAATCGCAAGATAATGCTGTCTTTCTTCCTCCGACTCCGTTTCCGTCAGAAGCTGAAAATAACCGTCCAGCGATGTGAGCGGGGTCCGTATATCGTGAGACAGATTCGTTATCATATCTTTCAAACTGTCCTCGCTCTGTCGCGCCGTCTTCTGGATTTCACGGGACAAATCCAAGATATCATTGATACCATCCACCAGTTCGTTGAACTCTCTGAAGGGCAAACCGGATGTCAGGCGCAGGTTGGTCTGGCGATCTTTAAGGAATGCCAACTGGCGGCAGGTCTTTTTTACCTGTCGCCGGTATGCTATGAGTATCAGAATAGTAATAATGGCTGCCGCCGCAGCGCAGATTGCCAATATACTCATAAAAGTCTCCTATCGAATATCTCTTTTCTTTATTGTCAGCATTGCCAGGGCTGTAAATACTGCTGTAAATGCAATGCCTACAATGACCGCCCTCGATATTACATCGGCTGTGGAATCTACAGCAATTCTTGTAATATTGCCGTCCAGCACATATTCACTGATATCGAAGTCCCAATGCGGATTGAAATCAGCAATAAATTTGTTGATACTCATGTAAATCGGAGCCGCCATATTAGAAGATATAAGTATGCCAGCCGTTATACCAAAGGCGGTGCTTCGGGTGAATATGCAGAAAAACATTATAAGGGCTGACAAGCCCAGATGCAGCAGATACTGCGTTCCGAAAACTTTCAGTACAGAAAACATAGAGCCAAGATAGAATTTATCTCCCCAAAAGGCATAGCCCGATACTACGACTGTAATGAAAAACAGAAGCAGCATTACAAGGACCTGAACAGCAACAACGAAAAGTTTTGAAGCTATAAGTTCACCGCGGTGTGGGAATTGCCCTGCAATATTTTTGATATAACCGTTTTTCTGCTCTGCATTGGTAAATAGAGCAGAAAATATCACACAAAGAAGAGCGAGCAGGCTGGCACTCAGTTCAATACTGAAAATATCACCTATCTCGATCTCACCTGATGCCCATTTTGGATCTGCCGTTACTGAAATACCGATTTGCTGTCCAGAACTTGTTTCCTCTATAGCCGCGGAGGGATTCTCAAGTGTTGCCTGAATATCCATATTTGTCATTGCAACACCGAAAACCGCCACAACGATAACGAAAAGCAATACGATCCATGCAGAAGTCGAGTGTATGAGACGATGCATATCCATTCTGATCAAATTAAACATTTTCAGCACCTCCTGTCAGGTTCAGATAATAGTCTTCAAGAGCTTCATTCTTAACGGTAATACCCACAGTCTTCACGCCTTTTTCGGCAAGAGCCATTGTAATATCACCGCCGTCATTAAGCCGCTCAAATATCTGGATGGTACTGGCATCAACGACCTTGTATTGACAGATGCCCATATCTTCCAATACAGTACAGGCTTTCCGGGGATCATCAGTTTTCAGTTCAATACGCTCGCTGCACCTTGCCAGCAGTTCTTCATGAGTCAGTTCCTGAAGAAGTATTCCATCATGGATAATACCGTAGTTCGTTGCGATCTTAGACAGCTCTTCAAGTATATGACTGGATATAATGAAGGTAATATTCTTTTCTTTGTTGAGTTTCTGCAAAGTCTCCCTTACTTCCGCAATGCCTTGCGGATCTAATCCATTGATCGGCTCGTCCAGAATAACAATGTCAGGATCACCGACAAGTGCCAGCGCTATGCCGAGTCGCTGCTTCATCCCTAAAGAGAATTTTTTCACTTTCTTTTTGCCGGCATTTTCAAGCCCCACAGTTTTCAGAAGTTCCACGACTGTGCCTTTCTTCCTGACACCCATTGCAAGACATTTTAATCTTAGGTTTTCCGCTGCGGACATATTCGGATAAACCCCCGGGGATTCGATAAGCGTTCCGATACGTGACATATATTCGTATGCGTCTCTGCCTGTTTTGCCAAACAGATAAAAACTGCCCTCGGTCGGCGCTGCAAGCCCGCTTATCATTTTTAAAATCGTTGTTTTACCTGCTCCATTACGACCGATCAGACCATATATATCGCCCTGACGAATGTGAATATCAACAGCATCCACCACCTTATGTCTGCCATATTGTTTTGTCAGGCTGTTTGTTGTAAGTAAATACTCCATTTGATCGCCTCCTTTACTCTACGCTTTCCAGCTTACACTCAGAATATTAATTAAGCGCAAAGCAAAGTTTAAGAAAGGTTAAAGTTATTTTGACAGCCTAAAACCGATACCCCACACAGTTTCAATATATTCTTCTGTGCTTACCGCTTTCAGCTTTTTACGAATATTACTTATATGTACATTGATCGTCTTATCCTCTCCTATGTAAATGTCATTCCAGGCATAATCATAAATGTCTTGTTTGGAAAAGACCTTATTAGGGTGGGAAAGCAGCAGCTCAAGGATTTTGAATTCCTGCTTCGTTAAAACGATCTCCTCTCCATGGACAGAAACAGTAAAGGATGACTGATTCAGCACAAGATCTTTATACTGTAATTTCTCCGGTACATCCTCTGATCCGGCAAAGCGTCTGATTTGAACGCCTACTCTTGCCACGAGTTCCTGAATCTCAAATGGTTTGGTGATATAATCTTCCGCACCGCCTGTCAGCAGATTTACCTTGCTATCTAAACTGTCCTTTGCCGAAACAACAATCACAGGGATCTGCTGCTTTTCTTTCAGTTTTGATAATAATTCTTCTCCGGAAAGTCCCGGCAGCATCAGATCCATAATTGCAATAGAGTACCTTTCCCTATCAAGATAAAGGAGCGCTTCCGTTCCGGAAAATGCCTGATCACAGGAATATCCCGCCCTGGTCAGCGCTTCCGCTGTCATATTGTTTATTTCATTGTCATCTTCAACAATCAGGATCTTCTTCATCCTTATCTCCATTGTACTTTTTATCTAAATATGCTTCTCAATATTCTTATATACTTCCGCCGCTTTCTTTTTCCGATAAAACTCATAAAGACGTGGAATATGGTTTTAATTATACCTTACACTTACTGTATTCAGCAATCAGTATATAAATAGAGATTGTGAAAATCATCATTTCTTGTTTCGCGTTAATATATCTACCAGTGATGGTGATGGAATATATGTTATTTTGTGTATTGGCTTCTTACAACAGTTCCTGTTTTTATACGATAAAAACCCCTGAAAAAACAGGATCAAACACTGTTTTTCAGGGGTTCTCGTCTTTTGTCTGTTTATTTATCTGTTCTGCTACTTCTTAGCTGCAGCTGCTGCCTGCTGTTTTGCTATTTCTTAGCCGCAGCTGCAGTCTGTTTTGCTAATTTTGGTCTGAAATGCGAACACTGATAATGCACATATCTTATCATATGTCCTTTCAAACATCCATTTTCTAATGGATTATCTTTCTTTCCATATGTAACATCATTTCATCGCTTTATGCCCAATTCCCAATCACAGTAGTTGGGGCAGATGGTTATGTATGTTTTTGATTGAAATTCTTCGTATAAATGGGATTTGAGAAAACCATGACACCATTTTGGGAGAAGTTTTTTGAACCCCCAAAATGGCTTTTATCAAGGTTTTCAGCTTTTAAGTATGACTCATCGCCGTAATAGGTGCTACATCCAAGTTGAGAACCGAGTAATCTTCCATATCCTCTGTTTTGGCTACTCCAAATTTTTTGATTTCCTCATCCATCTTACTGTTCAACACATGCGTGTAGATATTCAATGTGACACTTATGCTGGAATGTCCCATCAGCTTTTGTACTACTTTAGGATCCATCTTATTCTCAAAACATCTCGTGGCAAATGTATGCCTCAGTGTATGCGGGTGAAAATCCCTTACCTCTTTTGGCTCCACATTATTCTGAACCGCCAGCATGCCCTCTTTCTCCCTAAGTCGTTTTATTGCTTTTTTAATCTCTTTTTCTACAATATATCTGGTACACGGGCTGCCCATACCTGTAGTGAATACTAAATCACTTAATTCGCCTTTTCCTCTCCATCTGCTTCCCAATTCTTTTTTAAGGCTCTCCTGTTTTTCTTTTTGAGATAGCAATATCTCTTCCATTTCACCAATGAACGGAATCTTTCGAGTGGAATTTACTGTTTTAGGCGATACTAACATCTCGCGTTTCTCTCCATTATAATAGGAGCAGCTTAATGCTCTCTCAATCGAGATAGTTTTCTTCTTAAAATCAACATCTCCCCACTTTAATCCTCCAAGCTCACCTACTCTTACTCCGGTCAAACACATAAAATAGAAAAGCTCTTTATACCAGCTGTCTTCCATTTCAGTGAGGAATCTATTCTGCTCTTCCTGAGTAAGTGCAATTTCTTCCTTTGCCTTTTTAAAAGTCCATGGTACCTCAACAATCAGACAAGGATTTACTGGTACAAACTGATTACCTACTGCAAATTCCATACATTCACGAAGCCTGCCTAACGCTTCTCTCATTGCACTATTAGATATTTTTCTTTTCTCCATAGCATTAAGAGCTTTCTGAACATCCATTGGCTTAATATCAATCAGCTTCATATTCCCTATATGAAAGCCGAAAGTTCTTTTAAAATTATTCTTCATTGGCCTTATGCTCGTCTCTTTGACTTTGTGTGCTTTGACTTCATCAAACCACTCGTCAAACCATTCATTTAAGGACATCTCCGATTTCATATAATGAACTCTTCGCCTGGCTTGTTCTTTGGCACGCTCAAAATCCTCAATCAAGTTATCCAGATTAGCGCTATACATATTGATCTTGATGCCATTCACCATCGCTCTCGCCTCGTATGCTCCATTCTTTTCTCTGATACCTTTTGGTAATTTTCGTTTTGCCATAATGCGTCCTCCTAAAATACGTCTGCCTGTTTCAATTTTTTACAACATTACCATTCGGCATAAAATAAAACAAAGGTGCGAATTTTTTATTCACACCCTTGCTTTTCTGAATTTCTCAGTGCTTCACCTGTGCAAGCAGCCATTTGTCTAACAGCAACTTATGTGCATAACTTCGATTCCCAATTCTAACGACAAACACATTGGAATTTTCTTTCATGAGTTCACGAGTCTTTGTTTTTCCTAAATTAAGATATTTTGCAGTGTCCTCTACATTCAATAAAATTTTTTCCTTTTCCATATTATAAAACCTGGCCTTTCTTTTTCTTCTTACTATATATTCATCATTGCTCAAACGTGCAATTCCTATGGCGCATCGATTTCAACAGGTATCTCAAACCCAAGACTGATCGTCACAGCTTTTTCGATACTTTTCAGTTCGCGATCAGAAACCTTTCCTATATACTCTCCCACTCTCTGTTTATCGATCGTCTTGATCTGCTCTAACAGAACAAGGGAATTCTCCTTCAAAGTCTCCATATCTTCAATAAGATAATGAGTAGGGATCGCCTTCTTCTTTGTCCTGCTTGTCAAGGGAGCAACGATCAGCGTTGGACTATATATGTTCCCTAAATTGTTTTGCAGTATGATCACCGGACGCGTACCTCCCTGTTCGGAACCTATGTAAGGGCTCAGATTTGCTACATATATCTCTCCTCTTTTAAAACTTCTCTCTTCCATATCTGCCTACCTCCTATGTAAGAGCCGGCAGAATAGCAGTAAATGCCTTCTGCCAGCAAAACATTTCTATATGATATCTTCCATATTTGTCCTCGACATCCCGGAAGTGAGGAATCCATCAAACGGCAAGCAGCGTACTTGCTCCACGGGACTCTCACCCCAACTGTGGTTCTCACAGAGCCGCCCCCATTGCGTGATCCTGCTTTGCAGGGCTGTGGCTGGACGGGAGTATCATTATCCTCTATGGTGGTCATCGCGCAGGACAGGAGCTGCCTGTCGTTTATTGCCGAATATTTATCGCTTACAAGTTCTTGTAATAGGCGTATCCGCAAATGGCGCTTATACTCATCGTATTACCATAGATAATGTATCTGATGGACTGAGTATTCTGTTATCAAGGTTCATCGGAGGTTTTATTTTGTCTGCTTCTTATAAGCTTTCATCGTTCCTCCTATATGGTAGGCACCTGTAAATCTAAAAATATGCATTGAGGCAACATATATTTATTTCTATATTTAAAAAAGTTCATAAACGAGCAACTCTTTTGTTGAACGAGTTTACTTTCTCCGGCACGTGGGATATAATATAAACATATAAAGAAAACTTGAATTCTAAAGAATAGAAAGGGTGAGTTGTATGAACCTGGCAAAAATCTCTGCAAACGGTCAAATTACTGTGCCGATAGAAATCAGGCGACAGCTTGGGCTGAAGTCCGGCGATAAAATCCTGTTCCTGCAAAAACAGAATGGAGAGATCGTTGTCAGCAATGCCTCCGCTGCGGCAATCCGAAAAGCTCAGGTCGCTTTTGCCGGAGCTGCTGAGGCACTGAACGTATCCAGCGAAGATGATATCCAGGCGCTTGTAGACGAAACACGGTATGGAAAGGAACGATAAGATGCGTATATTGGTAGATACAAACATCCTGTTTTCCGCTTTGGTCTTTCCCCATTCCAAACCGGCACAGGCTTTACTCTATATTGCCGACAATCACGAAATTGTTCTGTGTGACCGCAACATCGCGGAATTACGGAATATTCTCGAACGGAAAGCGCCAAAGTATCTCCCGGATGCCGAAGTACTGTTGACAGAAATGTCCTATGAGTTGATTCCTGCGGTAGAGCATGCAGAAAAGTTGATACGTGACGCAAAAGATCAGCCGATCTTAAATGCTGCTATCGTATCAGATGTGGATATTATCCTCACCGGAGACAAAGATTTTTTAACTCTGGATATGGAGCGTCCGAAATGCATGACCGTTGCACAGTTTCTCGAAAATGAAGGTGTGAAAGCTTGACTTTACCAACGGTGAATCAGCCGAAAAGCTGCATATTTGCGAATAAAATCTTTCAAGGGACGGCAATCTGCCGCCCCTCTTTTTGTATTGTTTATTTCAGTTTCTTTTTTATCATTCTAATACGCCTCGAAACACTTGGCTGAGTGAGATTCATCTTTTCTGCAATTTCTGTCTGTGATTTCTCCTCAAAGACATACATTGTCAGTATTTCTATTTCTGAGATATTAAGATTTTTTATTTTCTTTACCAGGCTCGTATTTTCAATTTCCTCGATCCATCCATATCTACTGTCCTGAAAATATCGTTCTTCATATGAAAACTTCTCTATAAACTTTAACATCAAAGAATTTTGCTCTGTGCTTTTCCCTTCATTATATGGATAACTGACTTCCAGATACTGATTATGTCTGCAGAAAACCCGTTCTTTCTTAAAAAGCTCCCAATCAAAGAGTTTCATTTCTTCAATCGAGCTCTTATCCATTCCAGCTGTTTCATATTCTTTCTCCAGCACTTCCCATTTTCTAATATATTTTTTCTTCTCTGTATTATAATTAAATTTCATTTCCTGACCTCCGAATTCCAAACTGTTCCAACTTGTTTGAAATCGGAGATCACGGATATTTCGCCATGTCAGGCTGCCATTTTCTTCTCACAGGGTGCTCCGTTCCGAGCCTCCCAACATAAGCGATCTGAAAAAGGCAACAAAAAAACCTGACAAAACATATCCTGAAGCAGGATCACTTATGTTTTGCCAGGCTCTTAATGATTCTTTGTCAAGTACAGACCATTCACAAACTCTCGGATAGCAGCGCCGGCCTTAAGGGTTCCTGCCCAGTTCACCGGTTCTTCTGCTATCCTCATTATTCAGTTTTACTTTTCATTTTCTTTTCCTTTATATTCAGCGACTGTTTCACAAACACTCAGTGTACAGTCAACATGTTTGATATTTAAATAGCTCCCACATTTAGAACACTGTACGTCTATAATACATCCATTATGCGACTGGCTCTTGAACAGCCGCTTTCCACATATGGGGCAAGTGATGATGTATTTCCCTCTCTCCATTCTTTCACCTCCCAAAGACAATTGTTATTATCTTATATCGGAAGTTGCGAAATTCCTTTATCATTCCCTTCCTTATCAAAGATATGAACATTGAATTTATCTTCACTATCAAGTTCCAGTTCCAGCACGGTTCCTTCTTTCACATTGATCTTTAGGCGCGGTACAACGCTGTGATCTTTGAATTCATATAATAAATAGCTTTTACAATCTTCACTTGCAGACAAACCATATCCAGTTTCTTTATTAAACTTTACTGATTCAAACAAAGGAATAGGTTTGCCTTTATAATATTCCACTCCCATACGCTTCACCTCTCATACCGTCTTAATTCAAATCCTTAATTACCTTTACCGCTATTCCCTGTATGATACAGTTGTCAACAACGATATCGGACATATCCTTGTTTTCAGGGTGCAGAATGATACGTCCATTTTCTTCATCGCGATACAGTCTCTTTAATGTTGCTTCTTCTTCAACAAGAGCTACTATGATATCCCCATCGTTGGCATCAGACTGCTTCCTTATTACTACCAGATCCCCATCTTCAATCCCGGCTTCGATCATAGACTCACCTCTTGCTCGCAGGATGTAGAATTCTCCTCTGCCAAACAGACTCTCCGGAAGCGATACATATTCTTCGATATTTTCTTCTGCAACATTGGGAAGTCCACATGCGATATTTCCAAGTACCGCAGCCCGGATCATTTTCGGATTAGAATGGTCTATAATTTCAGTACGGATTTTTTTACCGTCATAAGAAATCATCCCCCTATGATCCATCTCTATCAAATACTTATACGCAGTACTTCGTGCGATCCCGATATTCTCTGCGATCTGTGCCATACTCGGAGATTGATAATGGAGCATATAATATTCCTCTGCAAAGGTTTTGATTTTTTTCATTGTATCGATACTTTTACTTCTCATTATATCTCTCCGTTTCTATCAGAATCAATCTGTTTCCGATAGGTTCATTATACGCCCATCTCTGCAAACTGCAAGTGCTTTTTTAAATATAAAACAAGATGGGGAAATAGCTCCCCATCTTTGGCAATGCCCCATCATTATATATTCATCTGATTAAACTGCCATATACAGTATGTTTCACAATCGCATATTTCTCACATAGAAAGCATTGACTGTCCAACATTATATAAAAAATGAAGGATAATCGCGCCCCACACGGGGCGGTGAATTAAGAAAACATTGAAGCAAGGGACGGTATAGCCAAACGGCTATGCCGTTCTTTGCTGTTTTTGAGTTGTATTTTGGGTTTTTTCTTTTGCCCGTTCAAAATCAAATGCACCGATGAAGTTATAAACAATCGTGATTTCCCTTGTCTTGGATTTCTTGTCGGTATGGGAAACCTCTATACGGTCTATAAACTCCCGCAAAATGGAAGCGTCGAGATCCTGCATATCGGTGTACTTCTTTACAACGCTGATAAACGCTTTAACATTGGTCTTTTGCTTTTCCTGCTTCTTGATTTCTTCCCGCAACACTTCGGCCATTGCCTTTAGATTTCCTTGCTCTAATTCATAATCATGGGACATTTTGATAAACCGTTCATCTGATAATTTCCCGGTTACATTGTCCTCGTATAAATGCTTGAACAGGTTATCCAATTCGGCAATCCGGCTTTCGGCTTTGGAAAGTGTTTCGCGTTTGCGGGAAAACTCCGCGTCGTGCTCCCGCAAACGGCTGTCTGCCGCTTCTTGGATAAACTCGGCTTCGTACTGCGTTACATACTCGATTGCCTCCCGCAAGTTCCGCAACACGATTTCATGCAGAACAACATTGTTAATGGAATGGGTCGTACACAAATCTTTGCCTTTCCGATAGGTAGAACAGATAAAATACTTCTGTTCCTCGGTAAAGTTTGTTGCACGGCATTGATACATCTTGCCGCCGCACTCGGCGCAAGATACAAGGCCGGAGAAAATACCCATGTCGCCCATTTTGGTAGGGCGGCGGGATCGGCGTATGTTCTGCACAATGAGAAATACGCTTTCTTCCACAATCGGCGGTTGTGTGTTCTCAAAGATTACCCATTCCGACGGGTCATTCCACAACTTCTTTTTGCTCTTATAGGATTGCTTGCGAGTTCTAAAGTTTACCGTATGCCCCAAATACTCGATCTTTTCAAGCATACGGGAAACCGTTTCGTTTGTCCACTTGTAAGGGTTTGCCCCCGGCTTTGGCTTATTGCCGACTTTCATACCCTTTGACAGCCAATAAAAAGTGGGATTGTGGAATTGTCAAGAAAAGTGCAGTCTGTTAAACCCACAAAGTTTCTGACAGTCTAAGCAGCACACTGAATATCCTCTTCGAACAGTCTTCTGTATGCTGCAGGAGGAAGACTGTTCGGATTTGATGTATAGATTCTCTTCTGGTTGTAATACGTGAATACATAGTTGAAGACGATTCGTTTAACTTCTTCTCTGGTCATTCTGTAGGTTGGAATTCTGTATAGCAGTTCCTTCTTAAGTGTAGCGAAGAAGCTTTCCATACGAGCGTTGTCATAGCAGTGATCAACACCGCTTAGGCTCTGAACTATATGATGTTTATCAAGTTCCTTCCTGAAAGCATCACTTGTATACTGGCTTCCTCTATCAGAATGCAGGATTGCACCTGTAACCGGGTATCTCATGCAGGCAGCTTTCAGTGTATCAATACAGAGTTCTTTCTTCATGTTATCTCTCATTATCAGAGATAGGATTTCGCCGTTGAAGCAGTCCATAATTGGAGAAATGTATAGTTTACCATCCTTGCAGGCAATCTGAGATATATCAGTTAGAAGCTTCGTAAAAGGTGCATCTGCATGGAAGTCCTGTTTAATCAGGTTCTCCTTTTCCTGCATTTCAGTAGTGGCTTTCGTCAGACCAGGAGGTCTGTGCTTGCGTTCGTGAAGCCATCCGTTTTCACGCATGACTCTGGTTATTCTGCGTATTCCTGCTGTGATGCCGATATTAGAAAGAGCAATTTGCATACGCTGCACACCATAGTTATCATTAAAAGCAGATTCGTCAAGAATCCTTTTAATACCTGCCGAAAGAATGGCGTCCTTCCCTGGGTTTCCAAGATTTCCTCTAAACTTGTAGTAGCCCGTTTCGCTAACTTCAAGAACGCGACACAGTACATTAACAGGCCAGCGTTTACTGTATCTGTAAATGAAGGCGTAGCGCTGGTGTGCTCTTACTTCTTTCGGCTCGAGGCGAAAAAACCCAGAGCTTCCTTAAGGATTTCATTTGCACGCTGAGATTCACGAAGTTCTGCTTCAAGCTGTTTGATTCGAAGATCCTTATCGCTTAAAGGCTGGGATTGATGACCGCTTCCAACGAAAGCGCCAGTGCCTCTATGCTTTCTAATGGATCTCCATTCAGCGAGCGTAAAGTATGGAATTCCAAGCTGCTCAGCTGCTTTCTTTACTTTTTTATCCAGTGCCTCCGCCTCTTTCCGGTTCAGACGGAACAGGATCGCCACATTTCGTTTTCTCATCGCTCCATCTCCTTTGCCTTTTCTATGGATTCCGGCACCTGGCGAAGCCGTCGTTTTTCTTTATCAAACTCATATACTCTGTCCGACAGGATTTCATCTCTTGCAACTTCTGTCTTGTTGACCTCCCGCACCATTTCTCCCAGCTCCTTTGGCGATACCGTCATTTCTTTCGGAACAACGATCATCTCATGCAGAGACGACGGCAGAAGGAAGGTAAAGGATGCGCTGTACTATTCGGTTTTCAAAGAACGGGCGGAGGCTATAGAGAAAGCCCCCTCACTTTCCATGCCGAAAAGTTGAGGGGGCTACAACCAAGTTTTTTAATTTTCTAAAAGATTTTTGAGCTTTGCTCTGATTTTTGCGATCCGCTTGCTGATTGCCTGTTGTGATACGCCGTAAATTTCGGCAAGGTCGGTGCCTGAAATATCGGCGTAATAATGGCGGTAGATGAGGAGCTGTTCCTAATCGGTCAGCTTGAGGATGGCTTTCCTGAGCTTGTCCGTCATAATGCTTTCCACTACGGCGTCGCATACATCCGGCTGCTCGGCGATGAGGATGTCCTCGCCGCTGAATTCATCGGTGGTCAGCATATCGTAAGAGAAGTCGCCGTTGTCCGCAGAGCGTTCGTCCAGATATTTCTGTCGACGCTTTGCTCGGTAGAATTCTGCGTAATCCTCTTTGGATACCTCCATAAGCCTGCCGTAGAGAGGCAGGAACAGCTTGTCCGCATATAACGGGCAGATTTGCTCACGGCGACAGAATTCCTCATAGGTCAATTCCGTGTACCCGCCGTTTTCTATGATATAAACCGCTTTGGGTTGTTTTTTCAAGGTTATGTGCCTCCGTTCAATCGTTTTTGGTTGGTTTCAAAAACGATTGATACGGAGGGCTGCGGCAGCCGACAGAGCTGCCGGATTGCCGCTGTTTTAAGGCGTAAAGGCCGCAAAAAGTCAAGCCAAGTAAAATTCCCGTTTTTTCGGTGCTTTTATTGGCGCTTCTCGGATATTGTTTTGAATTCTGTCGACCGGGAAGGTCAAAAAAATATAGGTGTCTGTGTGTCTGCGCAAAGACAGTCTTTGCTATTTCAACACCTGTATCTTTCCTGTGTTATTTCTCATTTCCTACCTTGTCACCGAAGGACGGCGGAAACGCCGTTTCTTACGGCAAAATCCCATATTTTATGTTTTCAAGCAACGACGCAAGGTACATCGGGTTCACCTCCTGTTCAAGATGGTTTTCTATAAAATAAGAACGACGGCATTTTCGGATTTCTAATGCCTTTAAGTAAATTTTTTGGCGAACTGCCTGTTTTCGCGCTGAAAGGAACGGCATTTTGTCGAGAGAGTAATCGAGTAGGAGGAAATTCCTCTGATTGGGGAATTTCCGACCTCTCACACCACCGCTCATGCGGTTCCGCAAGCGGCGGTTCAACCAACTTAACATATGACACGCCTTTCGGCGTAGTAATTACTCATGGAGACTAGCCCAAATGTGGTTAGTCTTTCATTGCTTATCGCTTTATGTACCCAGCCGTTATGCGCAAGCCTCGCATAACGGTCTCCACTGTAGGCAATTTTGTATGCCGCCCAGCGGGGTACGTCCAGCTTCATCAGGTTCTTTGCCCTATTCTGCGGTGTTTTCCAATGCTTCCAAATACACATCCGCAGACGGTAGCGTATGTTTCTGTCCAAACGCTCACATAATCCCTTCATGCTCCCGATTTTGAAGTAGTTTATCCATCCTCGGATAAGCTGGTTCAGTTTCTGCACTTTGTAACTGTTGCTCACTCCCCAGCTCCTGCATGTCAGCTTCTTCATCTGTGCTTTGAATTTCGCTACTGCTTTCGGGTGCGGTCTGGCTTTATATCCTTTGGCTAATGTGTCATAGTAAAATCCAAATCCGAGATACTTGATTCCTTTGGGCTTGTCCACCTTGCTCTTTTCAGCATTTACTTTCAATCCCAGCTTTTCCTCAATAAATCGGGTAACACTTTTCATTACCCTCTCCGCCGCCTGCTTACTTCCTACCATGATAATCAGATCGTCCGCATAGCGCACGAAATCCAACCCTCTTGCCTCAAGCTCTTTATCCAACTCGTTCAGCATGACATTTGCCAACAGCGGCGATATATTCCCTCCCTGTGGTGTGCCGACAACTGTATCTTCATACTCGTCATCGATCATCACTCCACTGGCCAGAAATTTCCTTACCACTGAGATAACGTCTCCGTCCTTTATTGTCCGTCCGAAAATCGTCATCAACTTGTCATGGTTTACCGTGTCGAAGAACTTTGCAAGGTCGATATCCACTATCCAGCTATGCCCATCGTTCATCATCTCTAATGCTTTCAGCACTGCCTGTTGCGCACACCGATTCGGTCTGAATCCATAACTATGCTCGTGAAACTGCTCCTCGAAGATTGGCGTGAGCACTTGTAGGATTGCCTGTTGTACAAACCGGTCAACTACCGTTGGTATTCCAAGGTTTCTTGTCCCTCCATCTGGTTTTGGTATCTCCACCCGTCTAACTGGCTGCGGTTTGTACTTCCTTGTCCGCAGCTGCTTCCTGATGTTTTCGCCGTTTTCCGCAAGATATGCGCCAAGCTCTTCAACGGTCATCCCGTCTACGCCTGCCGCTCCTTTGTTTCTGACGATTTGCAGATATGCCGCATTGAGGTTATCATTGCTCACTATCTGCTCCATGAGACTTCTTGTGTCCATGCGTTGTTTCCTTTCTGCCCCTTTTGCCTTTGCCGCCTTTGATGTCATCGACAGGCGTTTGCTCCGGCTACGAAGTGGAACGGACTTCAACTGATTGATTGTTCGGTCCTTCGCTCCATCCCCATTACAGGAACTTCTTCACTACTACGACCTCTGCTGACTTCTCACAGTTCGTTGTTACTACGGCTAATGAGACCGCCTGTGAGACCTCCCCGCTTAAGGTGCGGACTCTTTCCCTCCATATACCTGCCACATTTACTGGTACTTCCAGCAACTTTTGGACTTCGATGTTTCTTGCCGTCTTATCCGTATTTCCCAGCCTTATATGTGGTTTCTGTCCGTCAGGTCAGAGGTTTGCCTACAGCTTCCTTCAGATTTCACCTCACGGTGAACACCCTTGCTGTTCAGCTATGTGCTTCGTCGTTGCCTACGCGCACTCGGGACTTTCACCCGTTAGAGCCCGCCCATGGCGGGCGAACAAGAAAAACGCTCAGCAAGTAATTTCTTGCTGAGCGTCTTAAAATCATGCTGGAGAGTGACTCCGGTTGTCTATTCTTTTTTCAGGAGACATATTTACCGTCACCGACCTTTATCTTTAACCTTTCAATTTTCAATCAGTTTGCGTGACTGCTTTTTGCGAAAGCGAGAAATGTTCACTTCCAGCATATATTCACATCGAGTTTTTTGAAAACGGGCAGTGACAGTCTTTCGGTCACTGCCCGCTTATCATAATGCTATTTCGGGTTTGTCAATGTTATTTAGTGATCCCTTTCTTTTTTCTCTTGTCTGTAACACCCAACACGGTCAGAACACCACCGCTGGCAAACAGCAGAGCGACCAACAGGAACATATTGCTGTTATCGCCGGTCTGGGGGCTTTCTGTTTTCTCAGAAGGCTTGCCAGGCTGTTCGGGCTTTTCGCTGGTTTCAAACGGCGTGTTGGAGCCAAGGATAGCATACTGGCTCAGATGGGTAGTCTCAAACACCAGGAAGTCACCTTCCACCACTGCATCAAAGCGTTCCAGCGGGTCACCCAGATATACCGCCTGGTAGTATTTGTAGCCCTTCAGGTGGTCGTTCATCGGGATTTTGACCGTCATGGGGTTATCCTTGATTTCCAGAGCTTTACCGTCTTTTCTAACGCTGATCTCGTAAATGGACAGCAGGCCCGGCAGCTCCTCTTTCAGTTCCGGACGGCTTCCCAGCACGCTTTCCTGTGCAATGGTGTCGGCATAAAGCTCTGCACCCTCCGGTACGCCGTCGGTCAGGGAGATGGAAACGCCGGTATCGGAAGCAGTCAGATTCTTGACACCCGGATCGGTAGAAGTCCCGGACGGGGATACTTTGATCACATCATTGGTGCAGTAGTAGCTATACATGCCGGTCTTTACCACGTTGGTGGTATAGCCTGCCGGAATATCTTCTTCGGTCGCACCGCTGACGCCTTCTCCAGCCACAGGCACTACAATTTTTGTCAGGGTTGTCTGACCCCAATCCTCCGCAGTTACTTTATCAACGGCGGTCTGATAGACCAACCACTGGGATTGATTCGGGTCTACTCCCCAATAAAACTTCTGCCCGTCCTTGATCAGCACTGTCATAGAGCTGATATCGCCTGTTCTGGCGGTGATGGTTTCCCCTGAGTCGGTATATCCCTCAGGCAGAGCGTCCTTTTCAAGTCCGTCAACGGTAGCAATTTGAACGGCAAGATATTCATTTTGGCTAGGAAGTCCTTCCACCTTCACCAGCTCGTGGATATAGCCCACAGGCTTGCCGTTTGTTAAATCGCTGCCGGTTAAGATTGTTCCGTAACTAACGCCGTATTTCTTTCCGTCCTCGCCCTTGGTGAGAACCTTCCAGTTTTGAGCAACATATCCACTTTCAAATATGACATTTTCCCTTTCGGTGGTCTCCCCCTCGATGCCGGAATTGGCGGTCAGGGCAAGCTCTGTTTCCAGATTACCTGTGAAGGGAAGGGTTGAGGATGTTGTCGATACAAAGGCCGCAGAATAAGTGTTTTCACCTGCGCTCTTATACGCTGTCACAGAAGCGTTTGAGCCGACCTTGAGCAGACCCTGTGTTCCCTCGGCCATAAAGCGGATCGCCGCAGTCTGAGACGTTTTGTTTTCATTGATGGTCAGGGAGCCGTCTCCGGTAATTTCCAGATTGCCGCCCCAGCCGAAGCCCCATACAACCAGTTCGGCGATATGATTGTCACCCACCAGATGAAGCTTCAAATCGTCGCCCATCTCGTTGGTGGCAAGGGTCATTTCCGGGTGGTTGTAGTTTGTCAGGGTGATGGTGTTGGTAGCCTTGTCATAGACAGCGCCCTCCACAGTGTCAACTTTGCCGCTGTTTGAGTACAGAAACTTGCCTGTTTCTCCCTGAACCAGCTGCACCCATGCGGAGCTCATGTCCCCGGACGAGGGGCCGTTCGCCGCAAACGCCGGCACAGCCATTCCAACAGCCATACAAAGCGTCAGCAGTCCTGCAAGAAGTTTGCGCTTTAGTTTCATGATTGATTTTTCTCCTTTCAAGATAACATTTATGTGAATACACGGGTTTGATCATTCTTTTTGGTGTGTCACCCCCCCTTTTCTCGGTGTTCTATGCCATCCGTTCCCCGGTGCGCCGGTTCAGGCAGCCAGGGCGGAACGAATAACCTTCTTTGCCGCAGTTAAAGTTCTTTATGCTTTGGTATTCACCAAAGCATAAAGGAGGGATATCTCTTCTGCGTTTTCAGCTTTCCTGCGTCTCCCATTTGGCGTAGAGATCCATCGGCGCATAGGGCGCTTCCCTGACAGGGCGCTCTTTCAGCTCTTCAAGGATTTTAAGCCCTGTTACCGGGCCGGCGGTGCAGGCTTTATCCCTGTACCAGCCGGTGAATACCTTGCCGCTGCTCGTCGGTTTCAGGCAGGTGGCCTCCACATAGAAAAGCTCCTGGTCTGCAAATTCCAGCGACCGCGGCTTCATATACAGCAGATCGGTCCCGTCCGCTTCAAAAGCCCCGCCGTTGGCATGCAGCCTGACGGCGTACCGGGGATTCCCGTTCTCGTCATTCAGGGCATACTCGTCTGCCATATCCGAACGGAACGCCGCCGTGATGAGAACCTTACGCCGCTTGACTTTCTCCGTCTCCACGGCAGGCTTTACCGCTTTGGATGTGACGGGATCTTCCAGGGCCTTGTAGCCGCCGTTTCCGTCCTTTACCATCCATGCGGCAAAGCTTACGGTGACCGGCTCAGCGCCCTCGCCGCCAGGGAAGTGATAGTCCACACCATCCGGCAGGG
>CALCKF010000062.1 GCA_937966095.1 uncultured Eubacterium sp. | reverse complement strand
GGTCTTTGCTGCAGTATGTGTGAATATGTGTTCAGGATCAATGAGCAAGGTAAAGCGGAAGCCTGCAGGGAAGTAGGAGAAGATGAGAGGGAAAGTGTCCAGAGTGCTGTTGAGGCATGTCCGGTGGGGGCTATCAGATGGAGCGACGGTATCTCATAAAATCAGCAGTGATAATAGTATTGGATAATTATTAATAAGGAGGAAATTATTATGAAATATGTATGCAGTGTATGCGGATTTGTTTATGATGAAGCTAAGGGGTATCCTGAAGGCGGAATAGCTCCAGGTACGGCTTGGGCCGATGTAAGTGATGATTTTGAATGCCCTCTGTGCGGCGTAGGGAAAGATCAGTTCGATACAGAGTGATTTTTCTGACAGGACAGGTTTTGTATTATGAAAAGGAGTATTGAAATGGAAAAAAAGATGTTTTGCTATCAGTGTCAGGAAACGGCAGGCTGTAAAGGATGTACTGTTTCCGGCGTATGCGGCAAGAAACCTGATGTGGCTGCCATGCAGGATCTTCTGGTATATGTCAGCCGAGGTCTGTCTGCTGTGACTACAGCTCTTAGAAAAGAAGGGAAAGATATTCCGGAAGATATAAATCATCTGATAACCTTTAATCTGTTTACAACCATCACTAACGCTAATTTTGATATAGAAAGCATAAAAAAACGGATATCAGAGACACTTGATGCGAGGAAAAAACTCATAGGGCAGGTTCAGGATATCGACAAGCTGCCGGAAGCGGCTTTATGGGACGGTTCCGGAGACTGGGATGAGAAGGCCGGCAAAGTGGGTGTTCTGTCAACAGAAAATGAAGATATACGTTCCTTGAGAGAACTCGTAACATATGGAGTAAAGGGTCTTTCAGCATATACGAAGCATGCCAATGCACTTCTTCAGGAGGATCAGGAGGTGGACGCTTTCATACAGCGCGCCCTAGCGGCAACACTGGATGACAGTCTTAGTGTGGACGATCTTGTGGATCTTACTCTTGAAACAGGCAAATACGGAGTGTCTGGTATGGCCCTGCTGGATAAGGCCAATACTTCCGCTTATGGCGACCCTGAGATGACAAGGGTAAACATCGGAGTCGGGAAAAATCCGGGAATACTTGTATCAGGCCATGATCTGCGGGATCTGGAGATGCTGCTTGAGCAGACGCAAGGCACCGGAGTAGATGTGTATACTCATTCTGAGATGCTGCCGGCTCATTATTATCCGGCTTTCAAGAAATATCCTAATTTTGTCGGCAATTACGGCAATGCATGGTGGAAACAGAAAGAGGAATTCGAATCATTCAACGGTCCTGTACTGATGACTACAAACTGTATAGTGCCGCCGGGCGACGGCTATAAGGACAGGCTCTATACAACAGGGGCAGCCGGATATCCCGGGTGCAGGCACATATCCGGTGATATTGGCGAGGAAAAGGATTTTTCTGAAATAATCAGACATGCAAAGAAATGTGCTCCGCCTGAGGAGATAGAAAAAGGCGAGATAACAGGAGGATTTGCTCATTCACAGGTATTTGCTCTTGCAGACAAGGTGGTAGATGCAGTAAAAAGCGGCGCTATAAAGAAATTCGTAGTTATGGGTGGATGTGACGGCCGGGCGAAGAGTCGTGAGTATTATACTGAGTTTGCCAAAGCATTGCCGGACGATACCGTTATCCTTACTGCCGGATGTGCAAAATACAGGTATAATAAACTTCCGCTTGGAGATATAGGAGGGATACCGCGGCTGCTTGATGCCGGACAGTGTAATGATTCATATTCTCTTGCAGTAATAGCTCTCAAGCTGAAAGAGATCTTCGGCATGGAGGATATCAATGATCTGCCTATAGTTTATAACATTGCGTGGTACGAACAGAAAGCTGTGATAGTGCTGCTGGCACTGCTTTATCTGGGGGTGAAAAATATACACCTGGGGCCTACGCTTCCGGCATTTCTCAGTCCTAATGTGGCAGAAGTTCTTGTAAAGAATTTCGGGATAGCAGGGATAGGAACAGTAGAGGATGATATGAAAATATTTTTTGGATAAAAACGTAAAAAATAAAAACAGAGCTGTATCATGATCATGATACAGCTCTGTTTTTGTTATAATTTATTTAAGCAGTCTCGAATAATATGCATTGGCCTGATACAGAGCCGCAGCAGGATTATGAGCGAGAACTCTGTCTTTAGTGACAAGCGTCGTGCACAGAGCATCGGAATATTTGTAAAACAGACTGTCATGACCTACACATAATCCTATAACTATATTCAGATCGGTTTTTTCCTGATTGAGGACCTTGGCCTGTAATATCGGATTGCATATATTTCTGCCTACAGCTTCACAGCGTTTATCTATGCCTACTGAAGTCTTTGGCTGAGCACCGATTTTGCATGCGGCGCCGAACACTTCAAAGCCGTGTTTTCTGAAAATTTTTGCTGCGGTTCCCGCTTCTGAAAGCAGACCTACGCATGTGGCGATCCCCAGCTTTTTGGCCTCGATTTTTTTGGCGAATTCCATTATTTCCTCTATACGGGTCATCTTACAGTAATTTTCGAATTCCACTTCTGCGGCGGAAATCATTGTTCTGCTGTTTTCTTCGTTTTCTGTATATAATTCCATAGCATTACGAAGAAGATCAGCATCCATGCTGGCTGTCGGGCAGAAATCAGGATACATTTTGTCTCCGCTGTCACAGTTTCTGACCATACAGTCTATACAGCTTCTTTTTACATCATCTTTTTTCATGATCACACCTCTGAAGACTATTATACTATAGGCGGAAAAATTTTTCGAGCCTTGCAGCCAGATCATTTTCCGGACAGGAAGCACTGTTGTCAAATGTCATGTCAGCTGCAGCTTCATAAACAGGCATCCGCATTTTCTCCATCTGGTATAGAGTCTCCATGTCTTTTGAAAGCGGTCGTCCATATGTGCAAAGCTTTTCGACCGGTCTTTTTATATGTACGATGCATCCGTTCTGCCTGAGGGCATCCACGTTTTCCTGTTTGAGCACGGTGCCTCCGCCGGTTGCTATTATGAGTCCGCGTTCCTTGCCCAGCAAGGCTGCAGTCTCCGTTTCCAGTTCTCTGAAGCGGGATTCTCCGTATTTTTCAAAGATCTCGGGGATGGACATACCGGCTTTTTTTACTATTTCATCATCCATATCATAAAAGGTCCTGCCTGTCTGCTTTGACAGGATCTTACCTATGGAGGATTTGCCGCTCCCCGGCATCCCCGCAAGAACGATATTCAGCATCTGTCTTGACAGAGATCCGGTTATCCTTTCGTTTTCGTTTTCAAAGGCACCTGGTGTACCCAGAAACCATCCGGCTGCGGAAGTGGCCTGGGCTACCAGCATAGGAAGACCGTTGGAAAATTTCAGTCCGGCTTTTTCCGCTTCCATAATCAGTTTTGTCCTGAAAGGGTTGTATATGACATCGATCACTGCTTCACATCCCGGAAAATCCGACAGCGTTATGATACTCTGAAGGTTGTTCGGATATGTGCCTACAGGGGTAGTATTGACTATCACATCTATATTTTCCGCAATTGCAGGCAGATCTTCATATGTGACATATCCATGGCCACGAGAAGATCTTGAAGCGATATATATCTTTTTGGCGCCTCTGTCGGCGGCAGCTTTTCTTGCCATCACAGAAGTGCCTCCGGTACCCAGGATCAGCACCGTTCTTCCTTCAAAAGATATACATGCCTGTTTTGCGGCATACAGAAAACCCTCGTAGTCTGTATTGTGGCCTGTCAGCTTTCGTGAAGGACTGTCGAAAGAAGGTTCCCAGTACAGTGTGTTAACTGCTCCGATTTCGCACGCAAGTCCGGATATCTGATCGCACAGCGGTATCACGTCTTTCTTGTAGGGTATGGTCACATTCAGCCCGTTAAAGTCACGGGCTTTTATGAAGCCGGGCATTTCATTTTCGGAAAGACTGAAAAGATCATATCGATACAGACCGAGAGCCTCGTGGATCTCCTTGGAATAACTGTGCACCAGAGTTTTTCCTATAAGACCGTACTTCATTTATATCACTTCCGTATAGCAGCCCAGGAACACAAAGGTCTCAGGCTGGTTTTCCAGCTCGCCCAGCAGATTTATCAGCTCCGGAGAATAGACTGAAGCCTCCAGATCAAAGTAAAACATGAATTCAAAATCGCTTCCCGGTATAGGTCTTGATTCAAGCTTAGTGAGATTTATGCCGAGGGCTGAGAATTTTGCGATCGCATGGTAAAGTGATCGTGGGACATGAGGAAGTGAAAGGATCAGGCTGATCTTATTGGATCCCGGATATATCTCAAGCTTTTTCGAGATACAGATGAATCTCGTATAATTGTTGTCACTGAGCTGTATGTGTTTTTTAAGGAGTTCAAGACCGTAAAGATCGAGGCATTCCTTTGATGAGATCGCAGCCACATCGTTTCTGTCGCTTTCAGCGACCATTTTAGCTGCAACAGCGGTGTTCTCACATACAGTGACCTTGACATCCTTGAGAGACTTTAGAAAATCACCGCATTGACCGATCGCCTGTTCATGAGAAAAAATCTCTTTTACATCCGAAAGACTGGTTCCTGCTTTTGCGACCAGATTATGGCTTATACGCAGACGAATACTTCTGACTATATGGAAATTGTAATTCTGCATCAGATCATAAACAGCGCCGACAGATCCATATGAACTGTTTTCGATAGGAAGTATACCGTATTGGCACAGACCTTTTTCAACAGCATTGAAAACGCCTTCAAAGCTGTTAAAATACATGATGCTGGGAACTTCAAAAAGTTTTTCGCAGGCCGCCTGTGAATACGAACCGGCGACACCCTGACATGCCACTACTGCTTTCTTGGGAAATATCTTTGGAGTTTGCTCCAGAGCGGTTTTTATATCCTCTGCCAGCTGGGATTTTCTTGCCAGATAATTGTTTTGACAGGATCTGCTGGCATCGAATATCGTATTGAAAAGAAGTCTGGCATATCCGTCAAAAGGCTCGCCGATCTGCTGGGAGACCTTGTGGAGGACCTCTTTTTCCCTTGTATCGTTAAGGATAGGGATACCGTGTTCTTTCTTATATTTAGCTATTTCTATCGATGTTTCCATACGCTTTTTGAACAGATCGGTTATCTGAGAATCGATGCTGTCTATGGATTTTCTCATATCTTCCAGGTTTCTGCTTGTCATTATCTTACCTCCATCATACAATCTAAAATACCAAGGGCCATAGCCGCTTCTGTTATCGGGACGGCTCTGACAGCCACGCACGGGTCATGTCTGCCCTTTATCGTCAGTTTTGTGTTTTCATGCTTTTCAAGATCTACGGAATCCTGCTCTTTTGATATGGATGGCGTAGGCTTGAATGCCAGTCTTGCAATGATCGGCATTCCCGTAGTTATGCCGCCCAGTATGCCTCCATGATTGTTGGTGCGCGTCCTGACGGTTCCGTCTGCATAATAGAAAGGATCATTGTTCTGGGATCCTTTCATTCTGGAAGCCGCAAAACCTGCTCCGAACTCTATTCCCTTGACAGCAGGTATCCCGAAAAAAATCGGGGAAAGTATGCTTTCCAGACCGTTATACATAGCTCCTCCTATACCTCCGGGGACATTGACTGCGCAGACTTCCACTATGCCTCCTACAGAATCGCAGCAGGACATTGCAGCCATTATCTCGCTTTTCATTAAAGAAGAAGCTTCTTCGGATATAACTGAAAGATCCTTCTTTTTAAGACTGTCCAGAAGCTCCTGTTCGATGTCCACAGGATCGAAAGGAGTGTCGTATATATCACCTATTGAATATATATGAGCCCCTATGTTTATCCCTGACTGTTTTAATATCTGGATCGCTATACCGCCGGCAATGCACAGGGGCGCTGTCATCCTTGCCGAAAACGGTCCTCCGCCGGACATATTCAGGCTGTCCCCGTATCGGAGTCTTGCGGTATAATCGGCATGACCGGGACGGGGGACCGCAGCGAGCATTTTGTAATCAGAAGAACGTGTATCGGTATTTTTTATTTCCAGAGATACCGTATCATCCGTCACAGTCATTATATCGCAACTATCGGATCGATCCTGTGTAAGACCGTTTAAAACGACAGGTATATCCGGCTCTCTGCGCTTTGTTGTAAAATAGCTGCTGCCGGGAGCACGTCTTTTCAGGAAGTCCGCAAGCTGATCCATATTTATTTTCGTGTTTTGCGGAAGGCCGGTGATATCAACGCCTATAGATGGTTCGTGAGAGCCTCCCCAGACGGTTATCCTTAAATTTTTTCCTATAGTTGATTTCATATATCACACCTCACGTATATCGCCGCCCAGGGCGGCAAAATCTTTGAAAAATCCCGGATATGATTTATTTATCGCTTCAGCGCCTGTGATAATCACAGGGTCCAGGCAGCCGCATGAAGCTACGGCGGCGGCCATTACGATGCGGTGATCGTTATGACCGCTTATCAGTCCGCCGGCAAGGTGATTTGAGCCTGTTACTGAAATACTGAATCCGCCGTCTGTTATGTCAGCGCCCAGTTTCGACAGGAAGTCGCATACCGTCATTATCCTGTCAGATTCCTTTATCCTGAGCCTTTCGGCATCGGTTATCATTGAAGTACCGTTGGCAAAGGCCATAGCAGAAGCGATCACGGGCACCAGATCGGGTATCTGTGCTACACTCACATTGACAGCATTGAGATTTCCGCCTGTGCATCTTACGGTGTCTGAGCCGTTTTCTTTATATGTAGAGATATCAGCTCCCATTTTTTCAAATATGGTCAGGATCTCCTTATCTCTTTGAGATGATCCGGTATCGAGGCCTTTCAGTGTTATATCTCCTCCCAGAGCTCCGCATGCAATCCAGAAAGCCGCATTGGACCAGTCTCCCTGTATCTTTATTCTTTCGGGGCTCGTATATCGCTGGTTACCTGCCACCTCATATATGTTGAACCCCTCGGAAGATTTTTTCTCTGTTATCACGATTCCGAAATCCTTCAGCACATCCATGGTCAGATCCACATAACCTGCAGATTCCAGTTCTGTAGTGAGCTCGAGGATACTGTCTCCATCAAGCAGTGGCAGTGATAAGAGCAGTCCTGTTATGAACTGGGAACTTACGTTGCCTTTAAGCCGGTATCTGCCAGGCCGGAGACGGCCTTTTACCGTACAGATCTCCTTGTATTTATCATGCCGGTCTCGGCTTCTGTCTCCCATCAGAAATCTGCAGCCATGGGCTTCCATTTCTTCCTTTAATGGAGAAAGAGGTCTGTATGGCAGGTTCCCGGTTCCGATAAAGACGGCTTCATCTTTAAGGGCCATTGCCACAGGCAGCATGAATCTGAGAGTGGATCCGCTTTCCTTGCAATCGAGGAAGGGTGCCATCTTATCCATTTGCACCAGGCAATTTTTAGTCGCTTCGATATCAAGAGAAAACGAAGGAACAGCCTGATCATGTGTGGATCCTGATCCCTGGAGCTGTGCAAGCTTCAGAGCTATCAGCACTCTGTGAGCGTGGGATTTGGAAGGCGGAGCTTCAATAATACCGTTGAGTTTTTTCGGAAAAATTTTAATATCCATGGATTACAGTCCTTTCAGTATATCGAGGCCGCAGGAGATAAAATGATACAGCCGGTTTGTCGGTATCGTCCTGAGAACGCATTTCCCTATACTCTCAGGAATAACAAGTGTTATGTGATCGCCGCGTATTTTTTTATCCTGCAGCGCGGCTTCGGCAAGCTGTTGTGATGAATAAGGACAGCTGAGAGAAAAGCCGTACCCGGTCAGTATATCGAGAAGCTTACCGGTACAGTTTTCTCGGCTCCAGCCCAGCTTGTCAGCAGCGGCGGAAACTATCAGCATACCTATAGCGACAGCATGTCCGTGGCTTATGGAATATCCGCTGCATTTTTCTATTGCATGTGCAGGAGTATGACCGAAGTTCAGCAGCTGTCTTCTGCCATTTTCGCGTTCGTCATCTTCAACTATATTTTTTTTGACTTTGATTGCCTTTGCTGCGATATCGGTCAGCGAACATATGTCATCGGTATCAAATTCCCCGCTTATATCATCTATGATCGTTTTGTCCCCTATGAATCCGGCCTTTACAGCCTCAGCGATGCCGTCAAGTATGGTGTCGCGCGGAAGTGTTTTAAGCACATCAGGATCGAAGAGGACAAGAGACGGCTGCCAGAATGCGCCTGCGAGGTTTTTGCCTGCGTTAAGATTTACACCTGTTTTACCTCCCACTGAAGAATCTACAGTGGCCAGGAGAGTTGTAGGGATCTGTACATATCGGATGCCGCGCATATATGATGCTGCGGCAAAACCGGTTATATCCCCGGTTATTCCTCCTCCAAGCGCGATCAGTATATCGCTCCTGGAAAATCTGTTGTCCGCCAGATAATTAAGTATGCCGGATACGGTTTGCATGGTTTTGCTCTTTTCACCTCCGGGGAAAACATAGCTGTGAAGCTCGAAACCTGCGGATTTCAGACTGCTCCATAGAGCATGGCCGGTGCCTCCATATATGGAGTTTACGGTCATGTCGGAAACTATACATAGCTTCAGCGGGCTCTTTATATCTGCAGTTTCAAAAATGTGAGCGGCTTTTTCCAGCAGACCCTGCTCCATTACGATATCATATTTTTTAGAAGCCGAAACGGATATTTTATTCATAAAACTCTCCTTAAAATACCTCTCCATCTATTATCGCCTTCTTTTCACGGCCTTCCTTCAGGAGCAATCTCAGTGCATCTGCATTTCCTGAAGCTATGGCGTCCCTGTAGAAGGTGAGGTTGCGTATCAGTATGTCTATTTCCTTTACAAGATTATCGGAGTTTTCCAGGAAAAGCTCCGTCCACATATCCTCGTTGAGTTTGGCGACTCTCGTAAGATCTCTGTAGCTTCCTGCAGAAAATCCAGTATGTTCCTGCGCGGCAGGACTTTTTATATATGCGTTGGATACCACATGTGCAAGCTGTGATGTAAATGCTATCCTTCTGTCATGTTCCTCAGGCGAGGATATCTCTATATTGGTAAAGCCTATGGAGGTGAACAGCTCCTGGAGCCTGCTGATGCTCTCTATGGGTCCTTTTGATGGTGTGAATATCATTGAAGCGTTGTTGAAAAGTGTCTTTTTAGCATATGTGAAACCTGAATGCTCGAGACCGGCCATAGGGTGGCCTCCGATAAACAGGAACCCGTTTTCTTCAGCTACCGGTATAAGCTGACTGCAGACTATGCGTTTTACTCCGCTGCAGTCGACAACGACAGATCCTTTTCTGAAAATACCGGCATGTGATGTTACATAATCTATAGTGTCCTGTGGATACAGAGCAACTATAACTATATCACATTGCGACAGCAGGCTGTCAGTGAGAGGCTGTTCTATAGCATTCACCAATACAGCTTTTCTGACAACCTGCTCAGAAATGTCTGTTCCGTAAACCGTATGATCTGTATTCTGACTTATGGCTTTGGCCAGTGACCCTCCGATGAGTCCCAGACCTACTATTCCTATTTCCATATCATTCTCCTACCCTTTATATGATACAGGCCTTATCCTGCCGACAGCATCCATGACATCCGCAAATGCTTCAGGTGTAAGAGACTGGGCTCCGTCGCACAAGGCTTTTGAAGGATCGTTATGCACCTCTATCATCAGACCGTCTGCACCTGCTGCAGTTGCCGCCATAGCCATAGGTTTTACAAGGTGGGCTATACCGGTAGCATGACTTGGATCTACGATGACAGGAAGATGTGTCATGGTCTTGAGAAGAGGTATAGCTGCAAGATCAAGAGTATTTCTCGTAGCTGTTTCAAATGTCCTTATACCTCTTTCACACAGTATGATCTTTTCGTTGCCGCCGGCCATTATGTATTCGGCGCTCATCAGCAGCTCCTTTAGTGTGCTGGAAAGACCTCTTTTCAGAAGTATAGGCTTATCGAGATGCCCAAGCTCCTTGAGGAGTTCAAAATTCTGCATGTTCCTGGCGCCAACCTGGATAACGTCGACATTTTCGAACAGAGGCAGATGTGAGATATCCATTACCTCAGTGACAATAGGGAGGCCTGATTTTTCCTTGGCTTCCAGCAGCAGCTTGATGCCTTCGTCTCTCATTCCCTGGAATGCATAAGGGGAAGTTCTCGGTTTGAATGCCCCTCCTCTGTAAAGGCCTGCTCCGGCTTTTTTGACTTCTTCAGCTACAAAGCATACCTGTTCTTCAGATTCCACCGAGCATGGTCCTGCTATGACCTGGAAGTTTCCTCCTCCGATCTTTACATCTTTTGTTATTTCGACGACTGTATCATCAGGATGAAACTTTCTGTTTACATTTTTATACGGCTCCTGTACACGTTTTACCGTTTCAACTATGTCCAGAGCATTGATAAGATCGATGTCCACCGATGCGGTGTCACCTATAAGCCCCATGATCGTAGTGGATTCGCCCTTGCTGAAATGGATGTCGAGCCCCATGCTTTTCAGCCATGCCACTAAATTATCCAGTTGTTTCTGATCAGGATTGTCTTTTAATATAACTATCATTCTTTTCCCTCTTTTCCTGTTTAATATTGAATCATGTTTTCGGGTTAAAAAAATCCGCAAGTGAATTTCACTTGCGGAGATTTTGTAAGCTAATGTTTGTCAGTCATGAACAGTTATCTCATTGCAGCGAAATTCACCTTACCTCTAAAGAAAGTAAAGTAAAAGTAAAAATATACAGCTGCAAATAACTTGTTTAACATGGTTCTGTTCCTTTTCTAAATATTTATACAGTATTTGTGAGTAAACATACACTATATTTGTAACAATACTAACACTTAAAAAATAAACTGTAAAGTGGTTTTTTAAATTTTTCCGATAAATTTTTGGTTATGAAGTCTTTTCTTCAAGCTCAAGCGTGATCTCCATCTTCTGACCGTTTCGGACTATAGTATATTTAAGCTTGTCGCCCACCTCATGGGAAGTGACTATAGATGAAAGATCATTGAAGGAAGTTATCTGGGTATCATCGACCGCATATACCATATCGCCCTTCTGAAAGCCTGCCTTCTTAGCATTATCGCCATCTACAGAATAGATATATACGCTGGAAGTGCTGCCGCCGTTGAACAGGCTGTCTATACTGCTCTGGCTGCTTGCTTCAGTATATGACATTCCGGTGGAAGGCTGACCGCTGACATATCCCTGATCCATCAGCTGCTGTGCAACATCAGCCGCGGTATTGATAGGGATAGCAAAGCCCAGGCCTTCGACATCAGAGCCGGAAGATTTTGCAACGACGATACCTACAAGCTGGCCGTCACCGTTGAACAGCCCGCCTCCGGAATTGCCGGGATTTATAGAACTGTCTGTCTGCAGCAAGGTCATGGTTTTACCGTCTATGACAAGCTGCCTGTCAAGAGCGCTGATTATGCCTGCAGTCACAGTTCCCCCCAGTTCTCCAAGAGGGTTTCCTATAGCAACGGCAAGATCACCGACCGCCAGCTGGTCACTGTTTCCGTATGTTGCCGGATTGAGCCCGCTGGCATCTATTTTCAGAACCGCTACATCCGTTATGGAATCGCTTCCGATCAGTTCGGCATCATATTCCTTGCCGTCTGCTGTGGTAACGGTTATTTTGCTGGCTCCGTCTATAACGTGATTATTAGTTATTATATAACCGTCTTCGGTTATGATCACGCCGCTTCCGGCCCCCTGGGTGACGTACTGCTGCATCCACGAATCAGAAGATACGCTTTCGGTTTTTATTTCCACAACACTTGATTTTGCTTTTTCGGTTATTTCCTGAACAGTCAGGTTGCTGCCTGTAGCATCTTCCAGGGTATAGCCTGTGGTCTTGACGCTTCCTGTTCCTGACTGGCCGCTGTCGCGATTGAGCAGCGTATCGGCAACAAAAGCGCTGCCTATTCCGAAAACGCCCGAAAGCACTATGCAGAGTGCTATTATAAGAGCAAGGGATCTTCTCGTCAGTGTGACTGGAGGAGATGGTTTCCTTGAATGTCTGTTGCGGATCTTCCCCAGACCGTTATGATTGTCCCATGATGCAGAGTCGCCGTCACAGAAATGGTAATAGCCTGTATCTCCGTCTGCTTCCGATGAAGTTTCGGAGGAATTGAAGTTATTATAATATTCACCTGACTGAAAACTGCCTGCCGCAGGTCCGTAATGAGGATCGCTCGAAGTTTCGGACGGTTTCGTATCATCTGATGTATGCTGCGGGTCATAGTCTTTCATGACGAAATTGGGTTCATAATTTGAATTTTCTTTTCTATAATCATCCATATATATCACCTCATTTTACAGGATCGTTTGTTTTATAAAATAAATATACAAATGCATTATGTGATTTTAGTGTTGAAAATATGTGAATATCTGTAGAAAAAGTTAAACATTTTCTCCATAATATGATAAAATCTTAAAAGTGTTATATGACAGTAAGGATGAAAGGAACGTGAAATAATGAGCAAAGCGTTAATAGCCATGGATAAAAGCGGATCCTACAGAGTATATATTACAATAACAACTGACATGGTGCAAGAAGCTGCATCGATACATGATACCACCCCGCTGGCTTCGGCCGGGCTTGGAAGGGTGCTTACAGCTGCGGGACTTATGGGTATAATGCTTAAGGACGATCAGGATAAGCTTACTGTCAGCTTCAAAGGAGACGGCCCTGCCAGGCAGATACTGGCGACAGCATACGGTGACGGAAGAGTAAAGGGATATATAGCCGACCCTCATATAGATCTGCCCCTTAAAGGCAACGGAAAGCTTGATGTAGGCGGATCTTTGGGAAACGGGGATCTGACAGTTATAAAGGATATCGGGCTCAAGGAGCCGTATATAGGGTCCGTAGCTCTTGTAAGCGGCGAGATCGCAGAAGATCTTACTGCATATTTTTTCATTTCAGAGCAGCAGAACACATCAGTGGCTCTCGGTGTAAGGATAGAAAAGGATCTTACGATAGGTGCTGCAGGAGGCATGATAATACAGATGATGCCGCAGGCCGAAGAAGGCTCGCTGGATGCCCTCGAAAAAATGATAGGTTCGATGGAACCGCTTACTTCGGCCATCAGGAGGATATATGAGACTTCGGCAGGGATGACTGAAAGCGGTATGGTAAGCGAACTCCTTCAGTATATTTTCAAAGATATGCCCGAAGAATACAGACCTCAGATCCTTAAAGAGTGTGAGATCCGGTGGTGCTGCGACTGCAGCCATGAGGGCATGGCCAGAGCACTTGCGACGATAGGCAGGAAAGATATGGAGGAAATAATAGAAGAAGACGGAAAGGCTGAGCTGCAGTGTCATTTCTGTCTGAAAAAATATGATTTTGACAGAAAAGAGCTGACTGAAATATTAAACAGTATGTGATTGGAGAAGAAATTATGAAAGATATAATGGTCAGGATAAAGGGATATCAGGCAAATGATGAAGCCGGAGAGGATACGATGGAATTCGTGACTGAGGCAAAGCTGTATAAGAGAGGAGACAGCCTGTATCTTATATATGAGGAAAGTGAACTGTCCGGG
>CALCKF010000061.1 GCA_937966095.1 uncultured Eubacterium sp. | reverse complement strand
CAGAGTCTTTATGATTAGACGGGCTTCTTCCTCAGTGATTATCCCTTGTCTGCCCAGCATTTCCGCATGTGCCATGCTGCCGGCGATGTCTTCTCTGTACAGCCTCTGGTCGAATTCGATAGAAGCGTTGAATTCATCAGCGGACGAAGTCGCCGCCTTTGAGAACCTTCCTTTCCAAAGCTTCATGTTTCTTTGCTCCTCCTTCAACGGTTTGTTTCTGTATTGCACGTATCTTAAGCGGCAGTGAGAACAGGTTTATGAAACCTTCCGCATCCTGCTGGTTATATACCTCATCCTTGCTGAATGTGGCAAATTCCTCATTGTACAGTGAATAAGGAGATTTCTTTGCTGCCACGGTGGCTGACCCTTTGTAAAGCTTCATCTTCACAGTACCTGTCACTTCTTTCTGGGTGACATCGACGAATGCGCTGATAGCCTCTCTTAGAGGAGTGAACCATAGACCGTCATATACCAGCTGTGCGAACTTCTGAGCAACTATATTCTTGTACTGGGTGGTATCACGATCCAGTATGAGCTGCTCGAGACCGGAGTGGGCGGCAAACAGTATCGTGCCTCCCGGTGTTTCATATACGCCTCTTGATTTCATGCCGACAAGACGATTTTCTATGATATCTATGGTGCCCACGCCATTTTTGCTGCCCAGATCATTGAGCTTCGTAAGAAGTGAGATAGGGTCAAGCTTTTCGCCGTCTACAGCGACAGGGATACCCTTCTCAAAATCTATTTCCACATATGTCGGCTTGTCCGGGGCCTTTTCAGGAGGTACGCTAAGTACATGTATGGTGTCAAGATGTTCATTCCATGGATTTTCCAGTTCTCCTCCTTCGTGGCTTATATGCCATATGTTCTCATCGCGGCTGTATATTTTTTTTGTAGTCTGGTTGATAGGAATATTATGAGCTTTTGCATATTCTATAAGATCTTCTCTCGAAGAGAAATCCCAGAATCTCCATGGAGCTATTATTTTTATTGCCGGATTGAGAGCTTTGATGGTTGTTTCAAAACGAACCTGATCATTTCCCTTTCCTGTACATCCGTGAGCAATGTAAAAGGCTTCCTCTTTTTCTGCTACCTCGACAAGCTTCTTGGCCATGAGAGGTCTTGCCATGGAAGTTCCCAGCATATACTGTCCTTCATAGATAGCGCCGGCCTTGAGTGTAGGCCATATGTAATCCGTTATGAACTCTTCTCTTATATCTATCGTGTATGCTTTTACCGCTCCTGTAGCGATAGCTTTCTTTTCGATAGCGTCAAAATCTTCCTTCTGTCCTGCATTGCAGCATACGGCGATAACGTCGTAATCATAGTTTTCTTTAAGCCATGTCATGATGATCGATGTGTCCAGACCACCTGAATAAGCTAATACTACTTTTTCCTTAGCCATTTTGATTCCTCCTGAATGATTTTATTTATATGTTATTTATTGGCAATGTAATGAATAAAAATTTATAACATGTTATTATTATACATTAGAAATCAGTAAATTCAACCCCCTGAATAAAAAAAAATAAAAATTATGATATAAATTAAAAATATAAAGACTTTCCATGTAAATTATTGTAGAATGTAGCTATAGAGGTGAGGGAATGAAAATACATTTTGAGGAAAAACATATAAAATGGGGGCTTACCGCATTTCTGGTTATTTTATGCAGTATTATTGTATTTTTTATAATATACAGGATACATGACGTACATAAGGTTTTTGAAGTATGTATCTCTATCCTGGCTCCTTTTATATATGGGCTTGTGATGGCATATCTTTTATGTCCGATATACAATTTTGTCGTAAGAGGCACATATTCGCTTATGGGACGCAGCCGAAGACGTATACCCCGGGCACTTACCATATCAAAGGCTGTGGGCTCTACGGTATCTGTTATCGTTCTCCTTGTCGTGATCGCCGGTATAATGTGGATGATAATACCGGGACTTATAGAGAGTCTCATGAAGATAATAGCTGTATTTCCGTCAAGTATGGAGTCGCTCAGGGAGTGGCTTAATGTCAAGCTGGCACATATGCCGGAAGCAAAGAACCTGCTGGACAGCTGGATAAATAATTTTACTGAAAATGCGTTGAAATTCATAACCGATACAGTTTTGCCGGAATACAGTTCGATAGCGACCAGGATATCGGAAGGGATAATAGGAGTACTGAATATAGTTAAGAACTTCTTCATAGCTATTATAATATGCGTATACTTTCTCAACAGCAAGGATACCTTTGCTGCGCAGATGAAGAAGATAGTCCTGGCAGCTTTTAAAAAAGACACAGCTGAGGAGATACTTGACGGAGCTGCTTTTACCAACAAGACTTTCGGAGGATTTATAAACGGAAAAATAATAGATTCTCTTATAATAGGTATAATATGTTTTATAGTGATGACTATATTCGGATGGGAATATACTCTGCTGATAAGCTGTATAATAGGAATAACTAATATCATCCCGTTTTTCGGACCTTTCATAGGCGCCATACCGTCGGCTCTGCTGCTGCTTATGGTGGATCATAAGCAATGCATATACTTTGTGATATTCATACTTATACTGCAGCAGTTTGACGGTAATATCCTGGGGCCCAAGATCCTGGGTGACAGCACAGGACTTGCAAGTTTCTGGGTACTGTTTGCGGTACTGGTCGGAGGAGGCCTTTTCGGATTTATAGGAATGGTAGTGGGAATACCGGTATTTGCGGTAATCTATGCATATGTCTCCAGAGCCATAAGCAGGAAACTGAAAAAGAAGGGTCTTTCGCCTGAAACGGATCATTACAGGATAGAAAGCTATAAGGTGAAAAAGAAAAACGGATCAAAATTTGCAAAGGATGGGAAACAGCGATGAATATCGATACAGACAAGATTGAGAAATATATGAGAAATGAAGACATACATGCCGAAAAAAACGTTCCGATGTCACAGTATACATCCTTCAGAGCCGGAGGCAATGCAGCGATGATGGTCTTCCCCCGCAGTGCGGAACAGGTCCGTGAAGTTTTAAGGATACTGACAGAGAATGAATGCAGGCATATGGTCATCGGCAACGGTTCTAATATCCGGTGGGGACAACAAACGCAAACGGCGAAAGAACGCAAAAAAATACGGAAATCAC
>CALCKF010000060.1 GCA_937966095.1 uncultured Eubacterium sp. | reverse complement strand
GATTTCACACCTGAAGAATATGAAAAGGCCATAGCAGATTATCAGAACAGAGAACGCAGATTCGGAGGTAGATGACAAATGAAGACAAGAGTGTTATCAGGTATTATAATGCTTCCACTTTTAGTTATATTGCTGCTGGGAGGATATGTATTGTTTGCTGCATGTCTTGTGATAGGCATAATGGGAGTAAGAGAGTTTTACAACGGTTTTGGAAAGATGGGGATAAAACCTTCCTTTCCGGTGGCATGCGTGGCATCTGCAGCTCTTTATGCCGTAGAGTTTTTTTCAGGCAACAGTACTGAATGGTATATGCTGTGGTTTTTTGGCGTGATAGTCGTAAGTCTGCTTTATCTGTTCAATATAGATAAAAGGAGGCTTGAAGATGCTATGGCAACGATAACCGGTATATTCTATGTGGTATTCTTTTCTTTTCATGTGACTCTGGTTGAGCGTACCGATTACAGCATGATGGTATGGCTTATAGTGATAACAGCATTCGGTACTGATATCATGGCGTATTTTAGCGGATATCTTTTGGGAAAACATAAATTATGCCCGACGATAAGTCCTAAAAAGACAATAGAAGGTTCGATAGGTGGTATTCTGGGAAGTGTCATACTGAGCGGTATATTCGGTTGGATATTCATGCCTGAAATGATCGTTCACTGTATAGTGATCGGCGTGCTGGGAGGCGTGATTTCACAGCTGGGGGATCTTACTGCATCTGTATTCAAACGGAAAATGGGTATAAAGGATTATGGAAATCTTATACCTGGACATGGAGGGATACTTGACAGATTTGACAGTGTTCTTTTCACAGGACCAATGGTGTATTATTATATAGTGCTGATAATAGAAAATATATCATAGATATAAATCGGTAAAGGCGGGATCATGAAAAAAATATCAATTTTGGGAAGTACAGGGTCTATAGGGACGCAGGCTCTTGATGTGATACATGCAAACAGTGAACTTTTTTCGGTTGCAGCTCTTTCTTGCTCAAAAAACACAGATCTGTTATGTAAACAGATAGAGAAATTCAGACCTGAAGCAGTATGTCTTGCTGATGAAGCTGACGCAATGCGCATATCATCAATATACCGTGATCTGGAAGTGTTTTGGGGAAAGGAAGGCCTTAAGACCATAGCATCAATGGAAGGTTGTGATATGGTTTTGAATTCTCTCATGGGTATGAGGGGTCTTGAACCTACGATGGCTGCGATAGAAGCGGGTAAGGATATAGCTTTTGCCAATAAAGAGACTCTTGTATCAGGTGGTCGTATCGTTATGGAGGCTGTTGAACGGAAAGGTGTTAAACTGCTTCCGGTAGACAGCGAACATAGCGCGATATTCCAGTGCCTGCAGGGAAACTGCGGAAATAAGATAAAAAGAATAATACTGACTGCATCGGGAGGGCCTTTCAGGGGGTATGATCTTCGCCAGCTGGAGAAGGTGACGCTTCAGCAGGCTCTTGCTCATCCGAATTGGTCGATGGGAAAAAAGATAACTGTGGATTCGGCAACTATGATGAACAAAGGACTTGAAGTAATAGAAGCCAGATGGCTTTTCGGTATATCTGCTGACAGGATACAGATAGTGATACATCCTCAGAGTGTGCTTCATTCGGCTATAGAATATTATGACGGAAGTATAATAGGTCAGATGGGTATACCTGATATGAAAGTGCCTATTGCATATGCGTTTTCCTATCCTGACAGACTTGATCTAGTATATTCTGTAAAGGAACTTGATTTTTTTGATCTGAAAGACGGCATGACCTTTTATCCGGCAGATACGGCTGTCTTCAAGACTATAGGCCTGGCTTATGAGGCGTGCCGGGAAGGAGGCAGCTATCCCGTTGTTCTGAACGCGGCAAATGAAGAGCTTGTGGATATGTTTTTGAAGGGGAAGATAAAGTTTACCGATATCCAGGACACACTTGTGAAAGTAATGGAGGATCATGAGCCTAAATATGATCTGGATATAGAGGGTATTTTGGAAGAAGATATAAGAATAAGGGAGAAAATGAGGAGTATCATTTAACGGGAGGAGATATATGACGATAATTTATGCGATTATTATATTCTGTGTCCTTATATTCGTTCATGAATTCGGACATTTTGCAGCTGCAAAAGCATGCGGTGTCAAAGTTAATGAGTTTGCTATAGGTATGGGGCCGGCATTTTTTAAAAAGCAGAAGGGTGAAACATTATATTCACTGCGGCTGTTTCCGATCGGCGGATTTTGCGCCATGGAAGGTGAAGATGAAGATTCGGAGGATGAACGTGCCTTCAACAGAAAGCCCGCATGGCAGAGAGCTATAGTGCTGGCAGCAGGAGCATTCATGAATCTTCTGACAGCAGTTATACTGATGATAATAATAGCGATGTGGTCAGGACAGGCGACTACAGTGGTGGATCAGGTAATGGATGATTCACCTGCTTATGAAGCGGGTATAAAGACCGGAGATGAGATTGTAGAGATAGATGGAATAGAAATAAAAGAATGGAATGACATAATAAATGTGATAGGAGCCAGTAAAGAGGAAACTGCAGATATAATTGTAATCAGAAACGGCAGTGAACTTTCCATAAGATCTGATATGATATATGACGAAGAGACAGGCCGGAACAAGATCGGAATAATGCCGCAGATACGTCATAATATAATAGATGCTACGATCGATGGAGTAAAAAACACAGGGCAGATGACGGTAATGATGTATGACATAATCAAAAAGCTTTTTACCGGAGAGGTTTCCACTAAGGAACTCAGCGGACCTGTAGGTATAGTGTATGCTGTCAATGATACAGCAAAAGCCGGGGTCATATACGTAGTATATTTGTCAGCTCTGCTCAGTCTCAATCTGGCGATAATGAATATGCTGCCGTTCCCTGCTCTTGATGGAGGAAGACTTTTGTTCCTGTTAATAAGGAAAATAACCGGAAAACGTGTTACTGATGAAATGGAAGGGAAGATACATTTTATCGGTATAGTGCTGCTGATGATGTTAATGGTCTATGTGACCTGGAACGATATAGTGAAATTTATAGTGCCGCTGTTTTCGTGATGGATCATGTGAGGTATATATGAAAAAGAGTATTTTTTGCGGTAATGTGGAAATAGGGGGAGAAAGCCCTGTATCGATACAGTCTATGACTAATACCGATACGCGGGATGTGGAGGCTACTATTGGCCAGATAATGACTTTGGAAAGAGCCGGATGCCAGATAGTAAGACTTGCCGTTCCTGATATGGAGGCAGCCGAAGCTTTTGGCAAAATAAAGCGTAAGACTCATATACCCCTGGTTGCTGATATACATTTTGATTACCGGCTTGCCCTTAAGGCAATGGATGAAGGAGCCGATAAGATAAGGATAAACCCGGGTAATATAGGTTCAGAAGACGGTGTCAGGAAAATCGCGGCGATGGCAGGAAGGCTGGGGATACCTATAAGAGTCGGTGTCAATTCGGGATCTCTTGAAAGAGATATCCTGGAGAAATACGGGCGCGCTACAGCTGAGGGACTTGCGGAAAGTGCTCTACGGAATGTTGGAATGCTGGAAAAATATGATTTCGATAATATAGTCATATCACTTAAATCTTCTGATGTGAAGATGAATTTTGATGCGTACAGACTTGTGAATGAAAAATCAGGATACCCCCTTCATATCGGTGTGACTGAAGCGGGAACTCTTGAGAGAGGCAAGGTGAAATCAGCAGTAGGTATAGGTGCGCTTCTTCTTGAAGGTATAGGAGATACCATGAGGATATCTCTCACCGCAGATCCTGTAGAGGAAGTTATTTTTGCAAAGGAGATTTTAGCTGCAGCAGGACTGAGAAAAGAAAGTATAGAAATAGTGTCATGCCCTACCTGCGGCAGGACTGAAGTGGATCTGCAGCGTATAGTAAATGAGATAGAATCCCGGTTAGCAGGGATTGAGAAAAAGAGTAAAGCTGCTATCAAGATAGCTGTAATGGGATGTGCGGTCAACGGACCAGGAGAAGCAAGAGATGCAGATATAGGTGTTGCGTGCGGTGTTGGAAAAGGTGTTATTTTTGCCGGGGGCGAGATAGTAAAAACCGTAAAGGAAGAAGAAATAGCAGACGAAATAATCAAAATGGCGGAAGAATATGAAAAGAATACTGGAGAATTTTGTTGATTTTTCAAAGCTGAAAGGCTTAAGAAGAGATGATCTGAAAATAGAAATGAAAAACGCAGTGATATCACGAGATACTGGAGTACTGACGCTGGAACTGGAACTCAATTTTGTTCCTCCGTATGAAGCGGTGGAAAAACTGCGTGACGGACTTGAAAGAAAGCTGGAAGGAATAAAGGGCATAAATACTGCCATATCATATAAGGATCTGATACAGGACAAGGGCGATGCAATAGGAGCATATATACCTCATATGATAGCTCTTGTCAATGGAAAGTATGCTCATGTCACGAAAACCATATATGATGAAACTTGGCGTTTCGATGGTAAGAAACTTGTGATATATGCTCTGGGACAGACTTCGGTAGATCTGTTGAACAGAGACGTTGCGAAGAAGTTTTCGGCACTTATCAAAAGTGATCTTGATCTTGATGTTGAAGTGAGCTTTGAGAACAGTACAGAGGAATACAGAGCAGCGGGCCGCATGATGGAAGAAAAGGAAAAATCGGTATACAGTCAGCACATCGAACGTATAAATGAGAACATAGCACGAAATGATGGAAATTATGCAGCAGAAAACATCTCGACGGGAAATTCAGCAGCTGCTCAAAACAAGTCAGTATATAGCCAGAAATCTTCAAAGAACGGCAGAAAAAGAAGGTATACTCCTGTAAAGGGGAATCTCATAATGGGGGAACCGATATCAGGGACAGCTGTTGACATTGGAGATATAGGTTCGGAAAGCGGAACAGTAATTATAGAAGGCGAACTATTTAGAAAGGATTCAAGGACGACAAGAAGTGACAGCAAGCTGGTCACACTTTACATAACCGATAAAAGGACAAGCATCTGTGTAAAAGCTTTTGTTCTGAATGAGAAATGGAACGATATAGACGGACATCTGGGAAAAGGAAGTGGCGTGAGGATAAAAGGCATGGCACAGTGGGACAAATATGATAACTGTGTGACTATAATGGCAGACAGCATAGAGAAGATAGCCAAGATGGATCGTGTAGACACATATCCGGAAAAACGGGTTGAATTGCATGCCCATACTAAAATGAGTGCCATGGACGGTCTCAACGATATCTCAAATATGGTTCAAACTGCCGAAAAATGGGGACATAAAGCAGTTGCAATAACGGATCACGGAGTAGTGCAGGCTTTTCCGGATGCATCCCATGCCGCAAACAATATAAAGATTCTTTATGGATGCGAAGGATATCTTCTGGAAGACAGGGATCTTGTAAGAGAGGACGGATCAATAGATTACAAGGCAAGAGGGACGAATCATGTCATAATATTTGCCAGGAACAGAGAAGGTCTTCAAAATCTGTATAGATTGGTATCGATGTCACATCTGGATTTCTTTTATAAAAAGCCCAGGATACCGAAATCTGTACTCAGCAGATACAGAAACGGACTTATAATAGGTTCGGCATGTGAAGCAGGAGAATTATACAGAGCTATAATTAATGGTGAAAGCGATGAAGAAATAGAACGAATAGTTGAATTTTATGATTATCTGGAGATACAGCCGCTTATAAACAACAGGTTTCTTATAGAAACCGGACAGGTAAAAAACGAAGAAGAACTGAGAGAGAATAACCGAAGGATAGTTTCTCTGGGACGGCAATATGCCAAACCTGTAGTGGCGACATGTGATGCTCATTATTTCGATGAAGAGGAGGCTCTTTACCGAAGGATACTGATGGCGGGCTGTAGCATCATCTATAGCCAGATGCAGATGCCATATCTGAGCGGGGATCCATT
>CALCKF010000059.1 GCA_937966095.1 uncultured Eubacterium sp. | reverse complement strand
TACGGATGTCGAAGCCGACAAGAACAGCAAGGAAGAGATCGTTACAGAGGACGGCGTGATAATAGAAGATGGAGGATGGGGGAGTGAAAGAGAGAATTGCTTAACAGTAACTAGTTGGAATGAATTAAAAGCAACAAAAGAAACAATTCCTCAGATGATTATACCTAATTATATTCCAAAAGGATATAAATTTGAAAAGGCTGTAATAGAAGAAATAGGGAATATAATAAATATAGAATTTACATTTACCAATAGCAACACAGAAGAATTTATAATAAATCAATGTTTACAAAATGAGAATTTAAAAACAATATATTTAACGGGCGACAGAACAATAAACAGTAAGAAAGGCACTGTATATATAATGCAATATTCTGAGAATAACAAAGCCACCATTCAGATAGATGATGACTTTGTTATAGAAATATGGAGTGAATTTTCGGATGATGAGATTAAAAAAATTATTGACAATATATAATATTAAAATGATCCTGAATAATGAGTTGCTATGTGTATACCACTTGAATTAGTGTCTGTAAATACAACTTTTACACGATATACTTTGCCGCTTTTTAAGGTGAATGTTTTTGAAGCAGCAATTGAATATGCATTGTAAACAGTTTTTATGTACGAATATACCGGAAGATCTGTAGCGGTTTTCCAGACACCGTTGGATTTTACTTGTAAGGTTATGTTGCATGTTGCTTTAGTTGCTTTTGTATCGAAACTCCCGTATGCGGAAACACTTCCCTTGGTGCTGCTTATCCTTGATGCTCCTACACTACTTGTAGTAGTCGACATCGGCGCTATCCCTGTATCAGATGATGTCACGGGGTCTGTTATCGGCGTTGCCGGGGAGACTTCTGCTGCAAAGAGTGCCGTAGGCATCGACAGTACGAGGACGGCTGCAAGCAGGAAACTTATCGCTTTCTTTTTCATGTTTTTTTCCTCCTTTGATTTCATTTGAAATGAAAAATATTTTTACCGGATTTTATGAAAAGAAAGGATAGAAGACAATATAATCAGATCAAGTGCGTCAGACTTCTCTGCCATATCGACAAAGAAGAGCAAAAATAATAAAAATTCTGTAAAAACTCCGAGTTTTTCGACACTTGTCCGAAATATAAAAATTTATATAAAAACCTTTAAAATATAGGTAAAATGGTTTACAATATGTAACATATATATATTAATTAAGGAGGACTTTATTATGAAGACAGTTGGTGTACTGGGAACAGGCACAATGGGCGCAGGTATAATTCAGGTTCTGGCACAGAGCGGATACAACGTAGTACTTAGAGCAAGAAGACAGACTTCTGTAGACGGCGGTATCGCTACAGTAGAAAAGAACCTTGACAGACTCATCAAGAAAGAAAAGATAACAGAGGCTGACAAGGCGGACATAATGAGCAGGATCAACGGATCCACAGATATCTCTATAGTAAAGGATGCAGATCTCATCATCGAGGCGGCAACCGAAAACATGGAAGCCAAGAAGGCTCTCTTCCAGGAGCTGGACGAGCTTTGCAAACCTGAAACTATCATAGCTACAAACACTTCGGCGCTTTCCATAACGGAGATCGCAGCTGCAACAGGAAGACCTGACAAGATCATCGGAATGCACTTCTTCAATCCGGTTCCTGCAATGAAGCTGGTAGAGATAGTTAAGGGACTTACAACTTCTGATGAAACAAGGGAAACTATACTGGATCTTACGAGAAAACTCGGAAAGACTCCTGTAGATGTAGCAGAAGCTCCTGGATTCGTAGTAAACAGAATACTTATTCCTATGGTAAACGAAGGTATCGGCATCCTTGCTGACGGTGTTGCTGATGCTGAAGGCATCGATACCGCAATGCAGCTTGGAGCAAACCATCCTATGGGACCTCTTGCACTGGGAGATCTGATCGGACTGGATGTATGCCTTGCTATCATGGAAACTCTTCACAGAGAGTATGGAGATGACAAGTACAGACCTCATCCGCTGCTCAGAAAGATGGTAAGAGCCAACAAGCTGGGAAGAAAAACAGGCGAAGGCTTCTACAACTACAGCAAATAATCATTACGTAAAAAGGTCCTGCAGGCATGGCAAGTGTCTGCGGGCTTTTTATTTTTTGTCCGGGCCGTGAAAATTTATGTGAAAAACATTGTATGACTTTGAAAATAAGTGTATATTATTATATAAATAAAACATTATATGGAAATATGTTCTATTAAGATTAACCAATTATTTGAGTTATGGTCTTATACCTGTTTCGGGAAAATTTTCTGTTTTGTTTACAACCAGACTTTAATATGATCATCTGTCAGAAAGGACTCTGTATTTATGTGGAAAACATTGGATGAAAAGACTCTTCAGTCGAAAAAGGTGGTGGAACTGAAGGAGATCGCCAAGACCTTCGGGCTTGAAAACTACAATAAAATGAAAAAAGCGGAGCTGATAAAAGCCCTGATGAAAGACGATGAGAACGTTCAGGAGAAAGAAGAACAGACTCCGGAAAAAAGGGAGACTGACTCTGATGTAAAGGAAGATAAAAAGGAAGGCAAAAAAGCTAAAAAGCGGGGGAAGTCAGACAGCAGCCGTGAAGAACAGCAGGAGAGCGGCGAGCAGGAGGAGAAGGAAGAGAAAAAGAAATCCGGGAGACAGAAGGCAAAACCTGTTCCCGACAGAGATGACAGGTTCGAAGTGGAAGGGATACTGGAGCTGTCCGACAGCGGTTTCGGATTTTTGAGGTTCAATAACTTTCTTACAAGTGAAAAAGATATATATGTTGCGCCCGCCCAGATAAGGCGTTTCAATCTAAAGACGGGAGACAAGGTAAAGGGTATATGCCGTCATCCCAATGACGGAGATAAATTCGGAGCGCTGCTTTATGTGGTCACTGTAAACGGTGATGAACCTGGGGCAGCTATAAAGAGACCTGACTTTGAGTCCCTGACACCGATATTCCCTAATGAAAGATTTACCCTTGAAGACGGGAGAGATCTTTCTCTGCGGCTCATAGACCTGGTGGCGCCTATAGGAAAGGGACAGAGAGGACTGATAGTCGCACCGCCTAAAGCGGGAAAGACGGTATTGCTGAAAAAGATGGCAAACAGCCTGGAAAAGAACTATCCGGAAGTGGAAATGATAGTGCTTCTTGTGGATGAGCGCCCGGAGGAAGTGACCGACATGAAGCGCACGCTGAAAAGCGGAGAAGTGATATATTCCACATTTGATGAGCTTCCGCAGCATCATGTCAAAGTGGCGGAAATGGTTCTGGCGAGAGCTCAGAGGCTCGCAGAGCACGGTAAGGATGTCGTGATACTTCTTGACAGCATAACAAGGCTGGCCCGTGCGTATAATCTGGTAGTGCCTGCATCAGGAAAGACATTGTCAGGAGGCTTTGATCCCGGTGCATTGCATAAACCCAAGAAATTTTTCGGAGCTGCCAGAAAGCTGGAGGAAGGCGGCAGCATCACAATACTTGCTACGGCGCTTGTGGAGACCGGAAGCCGCATGGACGATCTGATATTCGAGGAATTCAAAGGAACTGGCAATATGGAGCTTCATCTGGACAGGAAACTTTCCGAAAAGAGGATATTCCCTGCCATAGACTTAAACAAGTCGGGCACAAGGAGAGAGGATCTGCTGATGGATCAGGATGAGCTTGAAGCCATATGGTATATGAGAAGGGCTCTCGGCAATAGAGACAGTCAGGAGGTCACTGAAATAATACTTGACAATCTGGCACATACGAAAGATAACAAGACTTTTATGGAAGTGATAAAAAAGGTGAGATTAGAGGGCTGAAATGGATTTAAACAAGATATTTCTCAAGGGGGCCTGCCCGACAAAGATGGGCGGACAGGCGGTCATGGAGGGCATAATGATGCGGGGAGAAAAAAAGACAGCCCTTGCCCTCAGACTCCCCAACGGAGAGATCAGAGTAGAAACAGAAGATATAAAAGAACAGAAAAAATGGATGAAAATACCGCTTGTCAGAGGTGTGGTGGCCTTCGTTTCATCTCTTGTGATCGGTACGGGCCAGCTGATGAAATCCGCGGAGATACTGGGTGAGTTCGAGGAGAATGAATACGAGGAGACCCGGTTTGAAAAATGGATCAACAGCAGGTTCGGAAGCAAGACAGCATGGAATATAATGATATATATTTCGGTCATTATTGCTATCGCTTTTTCCGTGGGTGTTTTCATCATACTGCCGACCGGTGTGGTGAGTCTTATGAAACTGTTTACCGACAGCGTGTTCTGGCTCAATTTTACGGAGGGCATTTTCCGCATAATGCTGTTTGTGGCATATGTATGGGGGATATCCTTCATGGGAGAGATAAAGAGAGTATTCCAGTATCATGGAGCAGAGCATAAGACTATACATTGCTTTGAGAACGGACTTGAGCTGACTCCGGAAAACTGCCGTCAGTTCCCTACGCTTCATCCCAGATGCGGCACCAGCTTCCTGATGTTTGTGTTCATAATAGCTTTTGCGCTTCATTTTCTGCTGGGATGGCCGGATCTTGTACTCAGGATAGTTTCAAGACTGCTGCTGCTGCCTGTTATCGCCGGGATATCATATGAGCTGCTGAGACTGGCGGGCAAGGGGGACAGCATGGCGGTGAAGATACTCAGTATACCGGGTCTTTACCTGCAGAAGATAACTACAAAGGAGCCGGATGACAGTCAGCTGGAAGTGGCTATAGCTGCTATAGAGGCGGTGCTGGAGGCGGAAGGGAAAAAGGAAAAACCGGATGAAGAAGAGCCTGATCTTGAAAGTGAAATAATGCCGGTGAAAAAACCATTACATAGACGCAGATTCATATAGCTCAGAAAGGAAGACAATGAAAACCAGGATACTTGTGAAAGAAGGAGAATATAGGCTTTCCAAGGCATTTTGCATGGATCCCAAGATAGATGCACAGGAGCTTTACTGTTTCCTGACAGGAATGGATAAGGTGAATCTTTTCCTCAAAGCCGAGGAAGAGGTGGATGCTGAAACGGAAAAAAAATACATGGAACTTATAGAGAAACGGGCCCAAAGGATACCGCTGCAGCACATTACAGGTGTTCAGGAGTTTATGGGATATACCTTCAGGGTAAGCCCGGATGTACTTATACCGAGACAGGACACCGAAACCCTTGTGGCCGAAGCGGCCAGAACTATACAGAATACGCCGCGTGAAAAGCTCTCGTTTTTTGAAAAACTCAGAGGGCAGAAGGAATGGGAGGTGCTGGATCTCTGCTGCGGCAGCGGTGCAGTGGGCATATCCCTTGCCAAGATCTGCGGGAATATAAGAGTGACAGCATCGGATATAAGCAGTAAAGCGATAGAGATAGCCGAAAAGAATGCTTCCGATCTCAGGGTAAAAGTCAGATTCCTGACAGGCAATATGTTCATCCCTCATAAGGACAGAAAATTTGACATGATCGTTTCAAATCCGCCATATATAAGGACAAATATGATATCCATACTTCAGGATGAGGTAAAGAAACATGAGCCTCTGCAGGCTCTGGACGGCGGCCGTGACGGACTTGATTTTTACAGGATAATAGTGGAAAAGGCAGCTGATCATCTGAAACCTGACGGATTTCTGCTTATGGAGATAGGACATGACCAGGGAGAGGATCTGAGGAAGATGTTAAAGGATTCGGGAAAATATACTCCTGCGGAGATAATTAAGGATTTACCGGGACGTGATCGTGTGGTAAAATGTAAACTGAAGTAAATAATGACGACATTCGGATCGTCGGAGATATCGTACTGATGCCAAGGGTTTGACCGAGGAAAAAGGCGATGATAAACAGCAGCTCTGCGGAGCTGTGAAGCAGATTTATCATTATCGGCCTCTGTGGTATCTATACCACAGGGGCTTTTTTCAGGGCTGAGGCTCCGGCACAGGGTTAAAGAAAAAGGAGATAAAAAATGACTGTCTATAACAGCACATCAAAAAAAGCGGAAGAATTCATAAATGATGAACAGATCCTCAAAACACTGGAATATGCAGAAGAGCATAAAGATGACATGGAGCTTATGGAGCAGATACTGGAAAAAGGGAGAAAGTACCAGGGACTTTCCTACAAAGAAGCGGCGACGCTGCTGGAATGTGAAGACCCCAAGATCATAGAAAAGATCTTTGCATTGGGGAAAGAGATAAAAGAGCATTTCTACGGGAACAGGATAGTGATGTTCGCGCCTCTGTATCTGTCCAATCACTGTGTAAACGGCTGTGTGTACTGTCCTTATCACGGACAGAACAAACACATACCGCGTAAAAAGCTCACTCAGGAAGAGATACGGCAGGAGGTCATAGCTCTGCAGGATATGGGCCACAAGAGACTCGCGATAGAGGCAGGAGAAGATCCGGTCAACAATCCGATAGAATACATACTTGAGAGCATAAAAACCATCTATAGCATAAAGCATAAAAACGGGGCGATAAGAAGAGTCAATGTCAATATAGCTGCAACAACGGTAGAGGAATATAAGATGCTCAAGGATGCCGGAATCGGCACATATATACTTTTCCAGGAAACATACAATAAGAAATCTTATGAAAAACTGCATCCGACAGGACCGAAGAGCGATTATGCATATCATACAGAAGCCATGGACAGAGCAATGGAAGCCGGTATAGATGATGTGGGATGCGGAGTCCTTTTCGGACTGGAAAACTATAAATATGATTTTGTCGGTATGCTGATGCATGCTCATCATCTTGAGAAAACCTATGGCTGCGGACCTCATACCATCAGTGTGCCGAGGATAAGACCGGCGGATGATATAGATCCGGATACATTTGACAATGGAGTGCCTGACGATGTGTTCAAGAGGATCGTGGCTGTCCTCAGGATCGCGGTTCCTTATACCGGTATGATAATGTCCACCAGAGAAAGCGCCAAAACGAGAAGAGAATGTCTTGAGATCGGGATAACTCAGATAAGCGGAGGCAGCAGGACGAGTGTAGGCGGATATGTAGAAGAGGAAAGAGATGAGGATACTGTGCAGTTTGATGTAGAGGACCGAAGATCACTTGGAGAAGTGGTGGACTGGCTCATAGACCTCGGATACGTGCCGAGTTTCTGTACGGCATGTTACCGGGAAGGAAGGACAGGAGACAGGTTTATGAGTCTCCTGAAGTCAGGGCAGATAGCCAACTGCTGTCAGCCTAACGCTCTGATGACCCTTAAGGAATTCCTGATGGATTACGCCGGGGAGGAAAGCAGGAAAAAAGGTGATGAGATAATCGAGAAAAGACTGGCGATGATCCCGGATGAAAAGGTCAGAAAAATATGTGCAGATCGCTTGAAGAAGATAGAGGACGGGGAAAGAGATTTCCGTTTCTGATGTTTGTCGGTAGGGACAGGACAGGAGAGTTGTCATGAGTTTGAATGATACACCAAGAGCCGACAGGCTCCATATAGGGATATTCGGCAGGAGAAACGCGGGGAAGTCGTCTCTGATAAATGCTTTGACAGGTCAGGAGATCGCTCTCGTTTCAGATACTCCCGGCACAACAGCTGATCCTGTGTATAAATCAATGGAGCTTCATCCGGTAGGACCGGTGGTTTTCATAGATACAGCGGGATTTGACGATGAGGGAGAGCTGGGAAAGCTGAGGGTCGGCAAGACCGAAGACGTCATCGACAAAACAGATATAGCAGTCGTGGTTATCGACGCAGCATTAGTATACGGTATTTCGTGCGAAGGCGGACAAGATACAGATCTTGACTATGAGAAAAGATGGATAAAGCGGCTTTCGGATCGAAATGTCCCTGTTATTCCGGTCATCAACAAGTGCGACGGGTATAATGGCGCGGCGGAAGGCGCAGGCCTTCCGGAGGCTATAGAAAAACTTGCAGGCAGCAGTCATGTGATACACGTAAGTGCAGCGGAACTGACGGGGATAGACAGTCTCCGTGATGCTATCGCTGAAGCGGTGCCGGAAGACTTTATGAGAAGAAAGATACTGGGGGATATAGCGGCAGAGGGAAGTCTGGTGCTCCTGGTGATGCCGCAGGATATACAGGCCCCTAAGGGAAGGCTTATATTACCTCAGGTACAGACTCTGAGAGAACTGCTGGACAGGAAGTGTACCGCTGTAGCGACTACAGCTGACGGTCTGGAGAGGACGCTTTCAGTTCTCGGAAGGGCACCGGATCTTATAATAACCGATTCACAGTGTTTCAGACAGGTTTATGACATCAAGCCTGATGAGAGTGCCCTGACATCATTTTCAGTTCTGTTCGCAGCCTATAAAGGAGACATCGATACCTTTGTATCCGGTGCATCGCAATTAGACGAAATGACTGGAAATTCAAGGGTTCTGATCGCTGAGGCCTGTACCCATGTACCGCTTTCCGAGGATATAGGGCGCGAAAAGATCCCCAGGCTGCTGCGTAAACGGTTCGGCGACAGCATACAGGTGGTCAATGTGTGCGGCAACGACTTTCCGGACACTGAGGCTCTTAAAGGGTTTGATCTGGTCATACATTGCGGGGCATGTATGTTCAACAGAAAGCACGTTCTGAGCCGTATAGCTGATGCAGAAGCGGCAGGTGTGCCGATAACCAATTACGGAGTGATCCTGGCGAAGCTGAGCGGCATACTTGATAAGATAGAGCTGCCGAAATGATCCGCTGCTGCCGTAAACTTATTTGATGTGGATGCTGATATCATAAACACTTTATTTTGCAGCTGCCTGTAGATATATTATGGGCAGCTGCAATTTTTATCTGCCGGGAGCGCAGATACCATGACGGATCCATGAATGCGGGGGAGTCAGCAGTCATAACAGGAAAAGCTGGATATCGGTCTGAAGGATGATGAAAGGGCAGGCAAAACGGGGAAAAGTTGTAAAATTCAAACAATAATGTAATTGTTGATTTTTGCAGACGAGATAATATAAAATAGGAACGGCGTGAAAATAGCTGGTACATACTGCGCATATAAAAATTCACAGAAAGACAGGTGATATGAATGACAGCTGATAAGGTAATAAAGAGCAATGTTATATATACGGGAAAGGGCAGGGAGATCATAAGCGGCGGAGTGGCCATAGCGGGCAATAAGATCGTAGCCGTGGCTGATGACAGTGAGATCGAAAAATACATAGGCGATAATACAGAAGTGCTTCAGTATGAGGACAAGCTGGTAATGCCGGGGCTTATAGATAACCATGTGCACGTGACGATGGGCGCCGTGATGCATGACAACGATCTGAATCTTGAAGGCACCAGATCGGCAGAGGAGTGTGTGGATATGGTCAGGGAGTTTATGGAGAAGCTTCCACCGGTACATTCAGAGATAAAAGTAAGCACATACAT
>CALCKF010000058.1 GCA_937966095.1 uncultured Eubacterium sp. | reverse complement strand
CCGTAGGACCTGTCGCTCCTGTTGGGCCTGTCGCTCCGGTCAAGCCCTGTGCTCCAGTTGCTCCCGTAGGTCCTGTTGACCCCTGTATGCCTGCAGGACCTGTCGCTCCTGTTGCTCCATCTGCTCCTGTTGGACCTGTTGGCCCTATAGGCCCCGGGAATCCTGTTGGCCCTTCCGGCCCCATAGGACCTTCTGCGCCTCTTGGACCTCTCGGCCCCGGACAGCCTCTAGGTCCCATCGGGCCTGTAGGTCCAGTCGGCCCCGTCGCTCCTCTGTTACAGCAATTATTATTAAAATTGTTGCAGCAACAATCATTATTGTTTGGATTATTAAAAAGCATATACTTTCCTCCTCATCAGCATTTTTATCCTCGACGATGATGGACATGCCGATATCCATACGTCATATACGGCGTTGTTGATAACGCCTATACTCTAGCATATGCCTTATTTTATATACGGTGACATTTTTTCAAGACTCTGAAAAAAGATGTTCGAAATACTTTTGGTTTTTTGCAACAGCTTCAGATGCAGGTTTCACAACCGCGGTACGCAAATGATACTGCCAGGCTCTATGATGATCCCCCATTCGGTCATAACAAACGCATATCTGTATAAGCGGTATATAATCATGATAATCTTTCTGCTCAAAACCTCCTTCTCTGGATTTGTCAGGTGCCGAAAGTGCCTGTTCATACCAGTATACAGCTGTTTCATATTCCTTTTTTTCCATAAAAAAACGCCCTATCTCACAACATAGCGCAGCTCTGGGCGCATCATATTCCAGACTGTGAAACAGGCTTCTCAGGCGTTTCTCAGGCTCGTTCATCTTTTCATAACAAAACGCCATCTGCATACATGCATCTATTTTATTTTCCTTCCATCCATCGGGCATATTTAAGAATCCTTCAAACACGTCGGCCGCTTCTGCATAACGCTCATGGTAATAAAGCTCCCTTCCGTAATAGAAGCAATGCCGTGGAGTAAACTTTTCTCCCTTTCCAATCATATCCTCATATATGTTGATATTCCTGTCAGGATCTCCTGGCTTTGTCTTGCGATGCTCGACCTCTACATCTGAATAAAATATGTGTCCTGCCGGGACTATAGTCTCGTGCACCCTTCCATCCCATACAAAACCTTTTGCCCTCTTCATCATTCGTTCTCTGTAATAAGAGAAATTAACATTCCCGTTTTTATCAAACCCTACAAGATATTTCATCATTACGACATCTATATCGGGGTCAAGTGTTTTTTTCAGAATTTTTAATTTCTGTTGATTTTCAGCAGTGATCATATCATCCGCATCCAGCCACATCCAGTAATCCTTCGTTGCCTTGCTGCAGGCAAAATTCCTGGCTGCAGCAAAATCATCATCCCATTCATAATCGTAGATCATGGAAGTATAACCTGAGGCAATATCCTTCGTATTATCCGAAGAGCCTGTATCCACAATTATTATCTCATCTGCTATATCTTTCATCGCTTCCAGGATACGACCCAGATCAGACTCTTCATTTTTTACTATCATACACAAGCTTATCTCTATCATATATATCCTCCTTATTTTAACGGATGATATATGATATTCATTACAATCTCTTATGTTTCATGCCAGATTTTTTTCAAAGCAGATAAGCTGCACATCTTTAATGCCTTTAAATGAACAGTCTACTATGCCTGCTTCTCTATATCCGTGTTTTATGTACATGCTGCGGGCCGGAATATTTTTTATATTTGTATCTATACGAAGACATGTACATTCCCTGTCAATAGCGTATCGTTCATAAAAATCAAGCATCATGCTGCCATACCCTTTTCCGTACATGTCGGGTGCTACTACCAGAGTGTGAAGCACCATGATCCTGTTATCGGCAGTATCACATTCCCATCTGCATTCAGCATACTCAGGTGCCTGTATATGGTCCATCCTTGCTGCTGCAACTATTTTTCCGGCCTCCTCGCACACGAACATTGTTCCGCTGTCAACTGCCTCTGCCGCTGTTCGTTCAGTAGGATAGATTCCACGTTTCCATCCTGTCAAACTGCCTTCCGTTTCTTCCAGAGCTATTATCCTTTCATATATCCTTACTACCCCGGGTATATCCCATTCCAGTGCCTTTCTTATTATCGCCATTATAAATTCTCCCGATTCATGTCAATATAAATGCCATCTTACTTTCTATCCAAGAGCCACGTCCAGTATCATCATAAGGGTGAATCCGACCGCAAAAAAGCAGGTTCCCAGATTGGAATGATCTCCCTGTGACATCTCAGGTATAAGTTCTTCTACGACTACATATATCATGGCTCCTGCTGCAAGAGCCAGCAAATACGGCAGTACGGGTACGAACAATCCGGATGCCGCTATCATAAGAGCAGCCCCCGCCGGCTCTACTATACCTGACATAGTTCCGTATAAAAATGCTTTTTTCCTGCTGACACCCGAAGCCCTCAGCGGAATGGAGATTATAGCCCCTTCAGGTATGTTCTGCATAGCTATGCCTGATGCCAGGATCAATGCCCCGGACAATGTCATACCTGTATCTTCTGAAATATATCCGGCAAAAACTATTCCCACCGCCATGCCTTCAGGGATATTGTGTATAGTGACAGCCAAAAGCATTTTTGTTCTTTTTGGCAAACGGCTTTCAGGTCCTTCAGACTTTTCACTGTTTAAGTGAAGATGAGGTATCACATGATCCATAAGCAGCAGCAGCAATATTCCCATCCAGAACCCTGCTGCGGCAGGAACAAATGAAAACACTCCCATACCCTCCGACTGTTCCAGAGATGGTATTATCAGACTCCATACAGACGCCGCCACCATGACTCCGGCAGCGAATCCCGTAAAAATCCTCTGAAGCTTCATGTTTATATCGTTTTTTGTAAACAGAACGGATCCTGATCCGACAATAGTTCCGGCGAACGGCAACAGCAATGCTGCCAGCAGTTTTAACTCCATTTTGTTCCCCTTTTGATATCATATATTTAAAACAAAACAAGATATACATCCATATCATATTTTTCCAGAAACTCACCGATAGACTTTTTTGCCACATCCATGGCTTCTTTCTTAGGATAACCGTATATACCTGATGATATCAGGGGAAATGCTATAGATCTGCAGCCTTTGTCCCATGCGATCCTCAGGGAATTGATATACGCGTCATGAAGCAGTTCAGCTTCCCCGTATTCACCTCCATGCCATATCGGCCCTACAGCATGTACTATATATTCTGCCGGCAAAGCATAACCGTCCGTTATAACGGCATGTCCCACAGGACACGGTGCGAGATCACGGCATTCCTTATCAAGCTGATGAGAGCCAGCTGCTGCAAATATGGCTCCGCACACACCACCGCCTCTTGACAGCTGCGGATTTGCGGCATTTACCACGGCATCGGTCTCCATTTTTGTTACGTCTCCATTTATTATATAAAAGGACATTGATTCACCTCATTTCCATATCAGTTCAGTTTTTAAGAAATGATATCGATAACATGAAAAATCATTTTTCCTTTGAATTATACACTTTATTAAAATCTTTATCAATTATCTGATCCCTGTTATGTGATTTTTACAGATCCTGTTTTAATGTTAAATTCCCTTGATTTTTATACACATATATGTTATACCAGAGATAAAATTAAAAAGGAGGACAAGACTATGAAATTAAGTGCGAGAAACCAGATAAAGGGAACCGTAAAGGAAATCAATGAAGGCGCCGTAAACGGCATCGTTAAAATCGATATAGGCGGCGGCAACATAATAAGTGCAACCATCTCAATGGCTGCAATCAAAGAACTGGGGCTTGAAGTAGGCAAGCCTGCCTATGCTGTAATCAAATCCACCTCCGTCATGGTAGCAATAGACTGATAATTTTAGCTTTGATATAATTTCCGCAATATAAACACCTGATGGGTATATCATAATAGCCACAGGTGTTTTTTCATCCGTAACAATCCCCTTCACGGTTTTGCCGTATATTTCTTCAATATGTAAATACAGCAAATACATGTTATTATTTCTGCTGCAGGAAAAGCTGTCCATACGCCTGTCATTCCCATAAATCTCGTAAATATCCACATACAGGCCAGCAGAGCTATCAGCTGTCTCATCAGATTGATGAATATGCTGTAACCGATCCTGTTTATTGACTGCATATATGATGCAACCATAGTTGCAAAGCCGTTGAACACATAGCTTGATGCCATTATCCTCAGAGCAGGTATCCCGAATACCAGCATTTCATCTGAGGCCATGAATATTTTCAGGACATATGCAGGGAAAACAGACAGCACTGCTCCTCCAACCCCCATCATCACAATGCCGATCACAGTGCCATAGAAGAAAGTCTTCTGAAGCCGCTCTCTGTTTCTTGCCCCGTAATTAAAGCTCATAATAGGTATACACCCCTGTATAAGACCGTTTACTGTCATTACCACCATCTGCTGAGCTTTGAAATATGCGCCAAAAAATGCTACAGCAGTAGTTGAGTAAGCTATCAGGAACATATTTGCGAAGGTTACCATTAATGCTCCCAGCGCATTCATGATAAACGAAGGCATGCCTATCCTGAATATCTCAATAAAAATTCGGGGATCGAGTTTAAAGCCTCTCACCTTTATGCGTACTTTCTGCTTCGTAAATATCAATACATAAAATGCCAGCAGCATAGACAGAGTATATCCCAGTACAGTAGAAACAGCAGCACCTTCTATGCCCATTTCCGGAAAAGGCCCTATTCCGAAAATAAGAACAGGATCAAGTATGAAGTTCAATAGCACACCGGCGATCTGGAACCCCATAGGCGCCAGCATATTCCCTGTTCCCTGTATGATCTTCTGTATCGCTATATGTACCATGTTGGGTATCTGCATGAAAGCACATATCCACATGTAATCCATGCAAAGTTCATATATGGCCTTATCCTCTATAAAAGCGTTGAAATAAGGCTTCATGATCATCAATGCGATTATATTCAGAAAAGTACCGAACAGAAACGACAATATCAATCCATGAGTTACCATATCATCTGCCGCCTCCTGATCCTTTTTCCCTAGGTAACGGGCTATGAGGACATTTATTCCTACACCTGTACCTATGGAAAATGCCAGCATGAGTGTAGTCAGAGGAAAGGAAAGAGATACTGCCGTAAGAGCATCTTCACTTATCCATGCAACAAAAATACAGTCCACAAAATTATACGTGTACTGCATGAACATTGAACACAGGGGAGGTATCGACATACTGAAAATCAGCTGCAGTATCGGTTTCGTCCCCATTTTGTTCTCGTTATTTTCCAGTGTTTGAATATTTGACATTTTCCTGACCGCTCTATTCCTTCCACAAACATTTTCTTATATCTACATGCCGTTCATCTTTCATTGGTATCCCTTCTTTGATGAGAAGTTCCCTCTGTTCAGTCCATCCCGGAACAAGTCGCCCTGAATGATCCACAACACGATGACATGGATATTCTCCGTACATATCCGCCATGCCGAGAGCTCTTCCCACAAGACGGGCATTGCGCTCTCTTCCTATCATACGCGCTATCTGGCCGTATGTGGCTACTCTTCCCGGAGGTATTTCTTCCACTACAGATAATATCTCATATAACAATTCATGATCCAAAACCTTTTTCATCACTGTTTCCGGTTAAAATCCCTCACATGTGCAAACACAAAGTCGAATAATCTGACAACATTATCGGTAAAATCACTTTCTCCTTCTCTATATGTGTCATCAATGCGCGAAGCAACTATTTTTTCAGCTTTTTTCTCGGCACTTGATTGAACCATATCAAGAGAAAACTGATCCTGATCCCTTATGGCCGCAACAGCAACTATGCAGCAGCATGTCAGTTTTTTTCTCAGAGAAATGTCTTCTTCCATATCGTAAACGAATTCTTCATATCTGCGCTGCAGATCATCGTATACCTTTATCCACTTGTCAGCAACTTCATCATACGTCCTGTCTGCAATACTGTCTCTGTATTCGGCACGGCACCCCTCATGATCGTATCCCTGCATTAACTTCCATGCAAAATATTCAAGTACCGAAAAAACACATACTTCATGAACGCCGTATTCTACATTGTCAAGTCCCTCGAAAGGAGGCACCTTGAAAAACTCTCCGATATCATCATAAAGAGCCCGGAACATATCGTTTCCTCTGTTATCTCTTATGAATCGCTCAAATTCCGATTTCACAGCTTCGGATTCATCCATAAGCATATCTACATCATACAGTTTTGTCTCATTGTCAGATATAAGTCTGTTATAAAACTCCGTACATTTTTCTACCATCTCAGGCTTGAAACCTTTTGTTGCTTTCTTAAGGTCTATCACCTCTGAAGCGATCTGCCCTCTGGTCAGCGATCTTCTTTCACCTGTACATATTGCCTGCATTTCAGCAGCTACTTGATAATCCATCCTTTTTATTTCTCCTTCTGTATATCCTCCGTATATCCCGATATCTCATTAGTCAGTGAGAATACTTCTCTAAGTATCTCATCTTCACGGTCCTTTGAATCCAGTCTTTCTATCAGATGTTCGACTCCACCCGTTTCTTTCAAAAACTGTCCCGACCTTATAGCGTAAAAGGTCCCGTCTATATGAAGAGACACCTTTGCAAATTTATTTATCGCAGAATTTTTATGATTTTCCGCATAAAATGTCGCCGGTATCAGATCTATATCTATACACGGATCCTCTGTAAAGCTTATTTTTTTTCTCCATCCCATTGCCGGCCTATCCTGCCACAATATCCATCCGAACACATCGTCTCTTGTGAATCTGTACCTGCATTCTCCGTCATCCTGAACAATCCCCTCCTCCAGCTTTACCGGTATACGATGATGTTCATAATTGAACCCTACATCAGTTATATATTTCTCTCCGTTTATGCATACTGCCATTATCCTGTGGCTCTTATGCTGGACCGGCGCTGTTTTGGCTATTATTCTGGACATGTAGCTTACAGGACTGTATCCGACAGACTCGAGCAGCCAGTTATACAGGGTATTAAGTTCAGAGCACACCCCTCCACGCTTCCTTATTATGATTTTTTCAAACAAAGCTTCCCTGTCAAGGGATATCGGTATTCCTTCTATTATATCCAGATTCTCAAACGGTATGTGGCATATATGAGCGCGCTGCAGCTCGGTAAGGCTTTTCAGATCAGGTTTTTCAGGTCTTTCAGTTTCCAGCCTGTCCATATAAAGCTTTATCTGCTGTTCTGTCATGGATTTTCCGTTAATGCTTTCATAAGTGCTGCACATCTTTCTCACCTGCCTCGATATGAATACTATATCAAAAACACACAATGCCAGCAAGGGTATATGTATATAAGCAGAAAAAATCGGCAGTCATAAACCTGCCGATTTTTTCTACTCATTTTTACTGTCCATTGTTTCCAGCAGATTCTCTGCTTCTTCAAGGCGCCCTTCTTTGGCCAGATCCTCAATATGCTTTTCGTGATCCAGGACCGATATTCCCCCGTCAACAGCATCAACCAATATATAATATACATATCCTTCCTGATCAAGGCATTTTACTATATAAAATTTTTTATAGAAAATATCTTCCTCGATTATCTGCATCTTGGGAACCATCATCAACTTGGCTTTACCGATATACTGCTTCAGTGTAAAGGAATGTCCTATATCATAGCATTCATTTTCCGAAACATTTATCTCAAGCGCTATATCATCCGGTATCTCCACATCCTCGAATTCCGGTTCCCCCTTAGACTCATATGTCGAACCTGATACCCGGTCTATTATGCAGTCGGAAAGCTTGCTGAGCTTCTTTATCCTCTTACCTTTGCCTACATTTATCAGATACCTGAGACGCATATAAGGATAATACACCTCATCTATATCCTGCAGATCCAGATTGGGATCTGTACGCAGAAGCATAAGCAGAGCTTCTTTTTCATCATATCCCGGTTTTAGGATTTTTGTTTTGATCATAGTGCAGCATTCCCTTCGTATATCAGATTTATTGTATATACAATACAGGTCTTCTGTCAATATCATAATCAACGGAAGACCTGTAATGTTCTTTTCTTTATAGTTTATAGTATATGTATAGAGGTGTTATATACAATTTCACGATCCTATAAAACTTCTCCGGCCAGAGCGCTCTTCTTGCTGAATACGAACTGAGTGATAGCCTTGTTTTCTGTCGATAAGTGCTTGGACGAAGCAACCTGCACCTTCTTTGATACAGCTATCTTCTTTCCTTTTGCTCTTTCCATCAGATCACACATTTCAGGGCTTGTCGGCTTACCGAAGTTGCTGAATATTATCATTGCCAGGAATGAAAGCACAGCTCCTACAAAGAACTGATGACATCCTGTTACTACATCGAGTCCGCCAAGAGACCATACCTGTACAGTTGCAGCTCCCACGATCATCGATACGACTGATCCCGTCGCATTTGCCTTTTTCCACCATACAGCACATACATAGCTTGGCAGGAACGCACATCCCATGAAGCTGAATGTATCCACAACCAGGCTGAATACTCCCGGAGGATTCAGTATGGCTATGATAACACCAACGATAGCAACAACTATTATTGAACCCTTTGATACGAATACGACGCTCTTGTCGCTTGCATCCGGCCTTATCCATCTCTTGTAGAAGTCGATGGAAACGATAGTGGCTATCAGCAGCATCAGTGCTGCAACAGTACTCATGATAGCCGACATTATAGCACAGAGCATAAGACCTGATATAACTCCAGGGAACTCAAGTGCAGTCAGCGAAGGTATAACAAGCTCAGGATCTCCGTTTATGAGTCCGGAAGGATCCGCAGTGAACATAACCAGACCGCCAAGACCCAGGAAATAAGGGATGAAGCAGAACAGCTGAGTCCAGATAGTAGCATATATTACGGAAGTCTTAGCTGTCTTAGGGCTTCCCATGGCCATGTGCTTGTTTACACTGTGAGGAAGTCCCATATATCCCACAAGATATATACCTACGGCACCTGCTATTACACCGTATCCGCCTTCATACATATTGTCTTTTCCCCAAACACTGAGAAGTGTAGGATCTATTTCAGCCAGCGCCTCGTTCAGTCCGACGAACCATCCGAGATCCATCATCATCTTTACGAATACCAGTATGATCGAACCGATCATGATGAATCCCTGGATAACATCCGTAAAGGCTACCGCAAAATATCCGCCTACAAATGTATAGAACAAAATTACTGCCACACCGATAACCAGACCTGCTTCAAGAGGGAATCCAAACAATGTAACAAGAGTCTTTCCTGTTGCCAGGAACTGAGCCAGTACATAGCATGCAAGCCCGAATACTGCGATTATGCATGCGATGACCTTAACAGGTATCGATTCATATCTTTTTTCAAGATACTCGATAGGCGAGATGGCATCCAGCAGCTGAGAAAGTCTTCTCATCCTTCTTCCCAGCACAGTGAGGTTTATCAGTCCGCCTCCGGCGTCTCCTACTGCATAGAATATCGCAAAGTAACCCATTGCGTAGGCTTCTGCAGGTCCTCCCATGAACATGAATCCGCTCATTGCAGTTGTCTGCAGTGTAAGGGCTGTAACGAGAGGTCCCATG
>CALCKF010000057.1 GCA_937966095.1 uncultured Eubacterium sp. | reverse complement strand
TTGCCGAAACCTACTATTCCGGCTGTATTTTCTGTGCCTGCGCGTTTCTTTGTTTCCTGAGCTCCGCCATGCATATAGTTTGATATCCTGGTTCCCTTTCTGATATAAAGAGCCCCGATTCCCTTAGGACCGTATATTTTATGAGCCGACATCGAAAGAAAGTCCACATCAAGATCCTTTACGTCTATAGGGATATTTCCCAGTGCCTGGACTGCATCTGTGTGGAAAAGTATCCCGTGCGATTTCGCAACGGCAGCCAGTTCCTTTACAGGCTCTATTGTTCCGATCTCATTGTTTGCCATCATTATGCTGATCAGTATAGTGTTTTCCCTTATAGCATCCTCCAGATCCTCAGGTCTTACGAATCCTTCGCTGTCAACATCCAGATAGGTCACCTCGAATCCGTGTTTTTCAAGATACTCACATGTATGGATTACTGCATGATGTTCTATCCTGCTGGTAATTATATGATTACCTTTATTGCGTAGAGCGTCTGATACTCCTTCCAGTACCCAGTTATCAGCTTCTGTCCCGCATGATGTGAAAAATATTTCCTTAGGTTCTGCATTTATAAGATTAGCGACCCTGCTTCTTGCTTCGTCCAGTCCTGCCTTGGCTTCGAGACCCTTTCCGTACAGGCTGGAAGGATTTCCGTACTTTTCTGTAAGATACGGTATCATTTCATCAGCCACTTGCTTTTTAACAGGCGTCGTTGCAGAATAATCAAGATATACCTGTTTCATGTTACAACTCCTTTTGTATATAAATTATGTATTTTATTTCCTGATTTTATATTATACCATTTTAATAAAGATTGCAATATCTTTTAAAAACAAATTTATTTTTTATATGATGCTTCTGCCGGTGAAAATGAGACAAGTCTCAGATCTCCGCCGTTTCTGTCAACTCCTGCCACATATCTACCTGTTATTTCATCAGTACCGTCTATACCCGAGTATGTCCAGTTTATCTCACAGCTGAATGTCATTTTATCGTAGATCTGACTTTCTTTTTTTATATCGATTATATCCATTTTTCTCACGGATTCTATATCAGTGTTTCTGTATTCTGCCAGAGAGCGAAGATCATCACTGTAAAGTTTGTCCATCTCTACTTCTTTTAACTGTGATGCTCCTTCTTCATATGTTATATTTCCGAACAGTACGTTTTCCATTATCATTGTACGCCTTTCCAGCAGCTTTTTCACAGCTGCCGTTTCCGAGTCCACAGTCGCTCCCATCATCACAAATCCCAATATACACAGTGCTGCTGTGATGGATACCCACTTCAACAGTTTCCCTTTCATCATATACCCCTCCCTGTTTCGTCATTATGTATATGATAAAATAAAAAAGACGAGAAACCTGATGTTTCCCGCCGTCATTTAAACACTAATTTTGTCTGTTATTCTGTTTTTTTATCTCGGCAAGCTCTTCTTCCGACATGTCCTCCACAAACTTTATCCTGTCGAGATGGCCTTTGAAGTGCTCTCTGAACTTTTCTATATATTCTTTTCTGAGCTGCTGCTGTTCAGCCTTTTCCTCATGAGTAAGCCCGCTTTCCCTGGCTTTTTTTGCCAGGTGGTTTATCCTGTCAATCTTTTCTTTTTTAAGCATAGTATCCTCCATATCTGCTTTTATGATATCCAACAGATTCGGTCATGTCAACAAATTTAATTCATAAAAGGTGACTTTTGAACGTGTATATGGTAAAATACATACAATCGGCAGATTTCAGGAGGACTATATACAAATGAAAAACTTGGTAATAACAGGTATCGGAGCTGTGACTCCCGTAGGTGTGGGAGTCGATAACTACTGGCAGGGGCTCATGGATATGAAATGCGGTATCGAAAAGATAACAAGATTCCATGATGATGATATACCTATCACTATTGCCGGTGAAGTAAAAGGCTTCGATCCAAAAAAATACATGTCGCCTAAACTGACAAAGGAAACAGGGACATTCATACAGTTTGCATATGCCTCGGCTACTGAAGCCATAAATCAAAGCGGTATAGAAATAGAAAAAGAGGCTGACAGGATAGGCATAGTCATGGCAACCGCGCTGAACGGGACTTCCGATATCGCCGAAACGGAAAGATCCTACAGCGTTGAAGGCAAGAAAAAAGTGAGTCCGCGGTTTCTTCCCAAGATACTGGGCAACCTCGGAGCTGCACAGATAGCTATCAACTACGGCATCCACGGCCCCAGCTTTACCGTAAGCACTGCCTGCTCCTCAGGAGGCGATGCTATATGCATAGCGGCGATGCTTCTCAATTCCGGTGAAGCTGATGTCATGCTGGTTGCAGGAGGAGAAAGCGCTCATTGCCCTATAATCATGTCTACTCTTGCACAGGCCAAGGCGCTGTCCAAAAATCCGGATCCTAAATCAGCTTGCAGACCATTCGATGCAGAAAGAGACGGTTTTGTCATGGGAGAAGGCGGAGGAGCTCTGATAATAGAAACAGAAGATCATGCTCTAAAAAGAGGTGCTTCTATATTATGCAGCCTTGCCGGATACGGAAACAACACTGACGGATACCATGTGACAGCACCAAGACCGGACGGCAGCGGAGCTGTAGCCTGTATGAAGAGCGCTCTTGAAAAAGCAGGATTGAAACCGGAAGACGTGGATTACATAAATGCCCATGGCACATCTACTCCTGTAGGCGATCCTACAGAAGTACTGGCAGTGAAGACGCTGTTTGGAAGTGATGCTCCGCCTATAAGCTCTACAAAAGGCAACACCGGTCATTTGATGGGAGCCGGAGGTATAACTGAAGTTATCGCATGTATAAAGGCTATCGAAACAGGCATTATGCCTCCTACTCTGAATTACAGGACACCGGATCCTGATTGCGATCTTGATTTTATAACTGAGGGACCGCGGGAAAAAAATATAAATGTAGCCATGTCCAATGCACTTGGTTTCGGCGGTCAGAACTCCAGCATCATAGTCAGAAAGTATGATAAATGATAATAAATATACATAAAAGAACCTGAATTTCAGATATCAGGTTCTTTATTTTTCTTCACTTATTATTATAACAGCCCCGATCACATCATTGTTTTCAAACACAGGGTCTGCAGTTATACTGTATTTCTTATCATTTCTATATATCAAGCTGCGGTTGTATTCTCCTGCAAGTGATTTTTCCACTGCCTCCCTGAAACCCGCGCTCCTGTTTATCTGAAATGCCGTTACATGTTCACCTTCTGCTTCACCATCCAGCATATCGAGTGCCGCTGTATTATATGACAGCACCTCCATATTTTTATCCACCAGCAGGAAGCCTTCTCTCATGTTTTCCATAATGGCCATAAATTCTTTCTGCTGCCTTCTTATTTCCTCGACCTGAGCATTTATATGACCATACTGTCTTCTTATCTTCCTCATCAGCGGAGAAAGTTCACTGTAGGGTATCTCACTTTGAGGATCGTTAAGATCTATATCGTTTATCGGATTAACGATGCTGCGCGAAACATGTTTGGATATCACTGATGCAAACAGTATAATGACAGCCATTATAAGAACTACCGGTCCTATTATTCCTCTTAGGAGCAATGTCACTACATTCTGATCCTGGGATATCCTCAATATATCTCCGTTGTCCAGCCTCATGGCATAATATATGGTTTTTGTAGCCAGCGTATCTGAATATCTGCTGGAAAAAGCTTCGCCGTTCTCTCGGGCTTCAGCTACTTCCTCCCTGTCATAATGGTTTTCCATATCCGCTGCATCTTTTCTGGAGTCAAACAGTACTGTGCCGTCCTGATCTATCAGAGTTATCCTGTTCTGAATATTCCCTATCTCCGAAAGATAATCCTCATTCTCTTCCACTTCTTCTGAAATCAGAACAGCCTTTGACTTAAGCTCTTCTTTGATTATCGTTCCGAAATATCCGTACAGAAAATATGATATGGCGGAAACACATATGACAAGCGCTACAGTAGATACGACAAGTATGCTTTTGAATATTCTCTTAGTCATTTCTTCCTCCCGTACAATGGATCATATGTTCTCATTGGATATCATCTCTTCGTTTACATGTTCGCCGGTTATTGAAAAAATGACCCATTCGGCAATATTTACAGCATGATCACTTATCCTTTCAAGATATTTAGCTATCATAAGAACATCCACAAAATATTCTCCACATGAGCTGTCCTGCGAAACAGCATCGATAAGAGTGCTCTTTATTTTTACAAACATATCATCCACCTTGTCATCCTCCAGTATTACGCTGTTGGCGATATTTATATCTTTTTTTACGAATGAATCTATACTGTCCGTGACCATTTGGATAGCTGTTTCTGCCATTATTCCTATGTCGTTCTCAAACATCCTGTTGCGATCGCTTTTTATGGTTTTAGTTATTTCAGCGATATCATATGCCTGGTCTCCTATCCTTTCCATATCGGAAATCATTTTCAGGGCTGATGATATAAGTCTGAGATCTCTGGCTACCGGCTGCTGCTGAAGCAGAAGCTTCAGACACACTGTTTCTATTTCACGTTCTCTGTCATCTATCACCTGATCGGTATCAAAAGCCTTTTTACGCATTTCGTCGTTTCCTGTTTCCAGCGCTTTTACTGCATATGTTATCGCCTCTTCACAAAGAGCTCCCATTTCTATCAGCATCACGTTAAGATGCTCCAGCTGTTGATCAAATCTAACACGCATCAGCCAAACCTCCCTGTAATATAATCTTCTGTTCTCTTGTCTTTCGGCATTGAAAAAATATCTTCTGTCCTTCCGAATTCCACCATTTCCCCCAGAAGGAAGAATGCTGTCTTATCTGATATCCTCGCTGCCTGCTGCATATTATGCGTAACTATAATGATGGTATAATTTTCTTTCAGCTCCACTGCAAGATCCTCTATTTTAGATGTGGATATAGGATCAAGAGCAGATGTGGGCTCATCCATCAATATGACCTCCGGTTCCACTGCAAGTGCTCTTGCGATACAGAGACGTTGCTGCTGTCCGCCTGAAAGGCCCAGTGCACTTTTTTTGAGTCTGTCTTTAACCTCATCCCATATCGCCACATTTTTAAGAGATCGTTCAACTATCTCATCCAATTTGACTTTTGAATGTATACCGTGCGTCCTCGGCCCGTATGCTATATTGTCGTATATGCTCATCGGGAACGGGTTAGGCTTCTGAAACACCATCCCCACTCTTTTTCTCAGATTGTTGACATCTATGTTCCCGTATATATCTTCTCCGTCAAGAAGCACTTTCCCTTCTATACGGCAGTTTTCAACCAGGTCATTCATCCTGTTGAGAGTTTTCAGAAGAGTAGACTTTCCACACCCGGACGGGCCTATGAATGCAGTTATCTCTTTCTCTTTTATTTTAAGATTTATATCCTTCAAAGCTTTAAAGTCTCCATAGAAAAGCTCCAGATTTTCTATTGTATATTTCTCCATTTTATTACCTCGTCGCTAATTTTTTGGCTATGAATCCCGATAATGCATTGATAGCAATAACAAGAACCAGAAGAACTACTGCAGTCGCGTATGCTTCCTCGGTATAAAGGCCTTCAGACAGCAAGGCGTACATATGGACAGAAAGCGTTCTTGCAGAATCCAACAGACTGTCAGGAGCCTGTGCGACTGTGCCGGACGTGAATATAAGGGCGGCACTTTCGCCTACTATCCTTCCTATAGCCAATATTACTCCGGCCAAAATGCCTGGCACGGCACATGGAAGTATCAGTCTGAACACCGTATAAAGCTTTCCTGCTCCCAGTCCAAAACTTCCTTCACGATATGAATCCGGTACAGACATCAAAGCCTCTTCAGTAGTCCTCATTATTAGAGGAAGTATCATTATCGCCAGTGTTACAGCTCCCGCAATAAGAGAGTAGCTCCATCCGAGTGTTATCACAAAAAGAATATAACCAAACAACCCGTATACTATAGAAGGTATGCCTGACAGTGTTTCTGTAGTAGTCCTGATTATCTTTACAAGTCTGCTGTTCTTTTTTGCATACTCGGTAAGATGTATTGCCGAAAATATACCGATGGGAACCGCCATTATAAGGGAAAGAACCGTCATATATACAGTGCTTATTATCGCCGGCATCATAGACATGTTGTCTGTATTGAATTCCCACTCGAACAGTTCGGGCTTTAAATTAGGTATCCCGTTGATAAGTATATACCCTATCAGCAAGAGCAGTATGCCTACAGTGATGATCACCGACAGCATTATAAGGATGAACATTATCAGTGATCCCGGTCGTTTTTTATACATGTTCCAATTCTGTTTTATCGTTGTCGTTCTTGTCTTTCTCATCATTCTATCCTCCTTTTAAGTGCCATGAATGCCAGATTGATTATGAGGATGAATACAAACAATACGACTGCTGTTGCTATCAGTGCTTCACGATGAAGCCCGGAAGCGTATCCCATTTCCAGAACTATATTGGCCGTAAGCGTTCTTACTCCTGATGTTATGTTTTCAGGCAGTATGGCCTGATTGCCGCATACCATAACTACTGCCATCGTTTCACCTATTGCTCTTCCTATACCGAGTATCACTCCGGCAAATATGCCCATTTTGGCGGCAGGCAGTACAGTTCTGAATATGCTGCGTTCCTTTGTAGCACCAAGTGCCAGGGCCCCTTCATAATAATATTCCGGAACAGCTCTTATGTTTGATTCGGCAACTCCTATTATTGTAGGCAGTATCATTATACCAAGCAGTACCGATGCGGCCAGCAGACTTTTTCCGCTGCCGCCCAGATTCTGCTGTATCACAGGTACTATTACCATCAGACCGAAGAATCCGTACACTATAGAAGGAATCCCTGCCAAAAGCTCTACAGCCGGTTTGAGGACTCTGTACAGCTTCTTCGGGCAATACCTGGCCATGAAAACCGCACACAGAACCCCGATAGGAACTCCTATGATGATCGCTCCCGCTGTAACATATATGCTGCCTATTATCATAGGAAATATCCCGTAAAGTCCCTGTGAAGGTTTCCATGAATCGCCAAGAAGGAAATCGAGAACCCCGATTTCCCTTATGGCAGGTACACCGCTTGCAAACAGGAACACACATATCAGGATGACTGCTATTACCGAAACACATGCTGTAACCAGAAATACTATTTTCATAAAGTTTTCTCTGTGTTGTCGCATTTTCTGTACCTATCTGCTTTCTCAGTATTATTTTACATCAGCCCAGTTGGTAATCTCTCCTGTGAATATCTTCATGATCTGTTCAGTAGTAAGATCCTCAACACTGTTGTCATTGTTCACTATAACCGCTATACCGTCTAAAGCTATTACCTGGCTTTCAAGACCTTCTGATTTTTCTTCATCTTCAAGCTCTCTTGATGCCATACCGATATCACAAACACCTTCTATTGTACTCTGTATTCCTGCACCTGACCCTGTCTGCTGAATTTCTATGGTCACTCCGCTGTTGAGTTCCTTATACTTGTCAGCAAGTACTTCCATTACAGGTGATACAGATGTTGAACCGGCCAGTGTGATAGTTCCTGAAAGTCCGCTTGCAGTATATGCCTCAGCATTTTCATTCGTCATGATATAGCCTTCTTCTTCTATTATTGCCTGACCGTCAGAGCTCATTATGAAATTGATGAAATCCTGCGGAAGCTCGCCTACTTCACCTTTAGTCACGATATTGAAAGGTCTCTGAAGTTTGTAGTCACCGCTTTTTACCGTGTCCACAGAAGCTTCTACTCCGTCAACTTTCACTGCCTTTACACTGTCACTGAGTGATCCCAGAGAAACATATCCTATAGCTGCCGGATTTCCTTCCACTGACTGGAGCACTACCGATGTGCTGTTGGATATCTCTGCAGTGTCTACTGTATTGTCTACATCGTCTTTCAAAACTCCGGTAAGTTCCACAAACGCATCTCTGGTACCGGAGCCTTCTTCTCTTGATATCACAGTTATATCCTTATCTTCCGAACCACTTCCGCCATCACTTCCGCAGCTTGCCAATGAAAACATCATTACTGCCGCCAGACTTAATGTCAGGATTTTTGCTAATCTGCTTTTTTTCATTTTCTTACATCTCCTTTGTCTTTCTTTGATTTTGTGTGTACTGTTAGTTTTCCTATGTACGATTAATATTATAGATACCAAATGTTAAATACATAATCCCGTCTAAGTTAAATCTATGTAAAAGACTTGGTCATTATCCTGAGAACAGGCTTCAAATGTTAAGAAAATGTTTTATTGATTGTAATTTCAGATATTTCAGACTGATTCAGACATTTCAGACTGACGTTCTGATATTTTTCTCCAGTTCACGAAACAGTAAAGATCATTGACAAGAAATGCAGCAAAGTATATTACCACAGAAACATATGAAATATCATATATTGCCGCCATTATCCACAGGATTATGAGAACTATATCGTTTGCGGCATAGAACAAAGCAAAATATATGCTTCTCCTGAATGTAAGATACGCAGCCATGAAACTGGTCGTTACAGATATCGTGCTGGGGATGAGATTAGCTGTACCGAATATTCCCAGTATGTAATAAAATATGACCGTGACAGGTACTGTGACTGCCGAAAGAAAAACGAATTCTCTTTTTTCGATTTTATTGACCTCAACTTCCGCTGCATCAGAATCATTTCCCTTATACGGATTTTTCATCCATGACACCAGGGCCATCAGAGACATGGGTGCCGTCATGCCGAGATATGTTATCATTTCTCCGTAATACGAGTATCCATAAGAAATGATCCCATAGCATATGCTGAAAATTATCATCAGGAGCTGTCCTAAAGGATTCCCTTTTGAATTGAAAATCAAAGATGTTGCCCCTATTATCGAAGCTGCCAGAACAAGCCAGCTTTCACGGTCAAATATGCAGAAGGACACAATTATCATACAAACTGATGATGACCACAAGCATATCTCTTTTTTTGAAAAACTTTTTATAACACTTATCACTTTTTTCATTTTTACTCCAAAAAAAGCATCCGTATACACATCTTCTAAGACCTAACGATGTGCAGACGAATGCTTATGCATCCATTACCCGGTGGCAATATAAACTATATACTGTTATATATTTATTATACTATAGATTACTTCAATATTAAATATCGATCTCATATTTACTTATTATCATTTCAAGATTTTCTTCATTAGATATATCTTCCTCATAAGTACATATAAGATTTTTCATGATGCTGTATCCGCAGCTTCGGTATTCTGCCAGTTTTCTGTTAGTCTTTATTATATATTCTTCATTTTATTGTAATGATAGTCAACATTATATGAAATTATCGCATATAATAAAAATGGTTATTACTGCGATAATTTACGGTTTATTTTTATATAAAACTATCGCAGTATAAGAAAATTTTGTTTTATACGATATAAATATACTTATATTTAGATAGTTGGATACAAATTATATCGAAAAACGTTTATAAAAAACACTTTACGATAATAAATACAGGTTAAAAAGAAAAAAATATCGCAGTGACTTTTAAAATAGTCTTCTGCGATATTTTTTCAGATCAATACTTTGCAATACTGCATTATTTTTCCGGATCATATTGAAATGTCGGCATTGGCTCCAGCTTGAAAAGGTTCATTCTGTGCATGCGGTCTATCTTTTCCTTTATAGCTTTGTCTTCACAGACACCTTCTCTTATATATCTGTCAAGTACTGCATATGTGAATCCCAGATTATCCTCATCGGTAAGTCCGCAAAGCCCGTCAATAGGCACCTTTTCCACAAACATATCCGGCAGTCCTGCCACCCGGCCTATAGCTTTTACTTCCTGCACAGTCAATTGTGCAAGCGGGCTGAAATCCCCGGCTCCGTCACCGAATTTCGTTGCATATCCCACCCAGTCTTCCGAAAGATTGCATGTATTGGCCACTCTTCCGTTCACACTCTGGGAAACCGCATAAAGGACTGCCATCCTGAGTCGTGGCGGAAGATTCACCTTTGCCTGTCCATCAAAAGTATCGAAATACCTGCAGAGCTCATTCACAACGCCTTCATAGGCATCCTTTATATTTATCACTATGCTTTGTATACCGAGATGATCTGCCAGCTTATGAGATACGTCTATATCAAACTGCTCTCCGTTTGGCATCATGACACCAAGAACTCTTTCTTTTCCAAGAGCCTCTACACAAAGCGCCGCTACCACAGAGCTGTCTTTTCCTCCGGACAGGCCTACTACAGCCTTGCACCCTTTTCCGTTTTCATCAAACCATTCACGGATCCATTTTACTATATCGTTTTTTACTTTCACTGCATCGAACATGATCATTACACCTGCCTTTCATTAGTATTTATATCTATCTGACACATTTCCATAGCTTTGAGAGCCGTTTCATGAGACTGCGGCGTCACACCTGCACAGCATGACGGGTCCACCATGACACGTATCTCCGGCAATCCTGATTTTATCAGGATCGCGTTGGAAATAACACATATATCGGTACAGACACCTATAAGTTCTATACTTTCCAGAGCAGCTTTTTTATCTGTATCTTTCAGGATTCCAACCAGCTCTTCAGAACCGAAAGAAGGTTTATCGATCACTACACTGTCTCCAGTATCCAGAGCCGGAATTATCTCCCATCCTTCTGTGTTTTTTATGCAATGGGGTATCGGAAGTCTCTTTCCTTCCTGAGTTTCAAGATAATCTTCACCGTGAGTATCTCTTGTGAAGACTACCATATCATCGGAATCACGATATTCATTTATTTTTTTTCTGACCTTATCGACGATATCCAAAGCCTCGGAAGTTCCGAGGGCTCCGTCTATAAAATCATTCTGCATATCCACCACAACAAGTGCTCTCATTATCTTCTCCTTTACAATGACATATTGAAGATATTCACCGATAATGTTATCATTTATACATGAACAATATCGATATGGAAATACCACAACTTTATAAACTCAAAGCTTCAGACCGGGAAAAGCTCATCAAGACATACATGAGTGCATTCCGCGGATATCCTAAGCTGATGAATGTATTCCCTGACAACAATAAGCGGCTATGCGCTCTTGAAGCCACACTTCGCTATTATACCTCATATGATCTCAGATACGGCTCAGGTTTCAGTATAGATGAGAATGTCAACGAAGCTGTCCTTGCAGTACATTCATCACAGATGCATTACAGTTTTTTAAGACATCTCAGAGCCGGCAGCTACAGTCACGGATACCGGGCTGCGATGAAAAAACTGTCCGGCAGCGACCGAAGGATGAGGATCGAGCTCTTTAAAGAACTTGATCTTCTCGAAAAAACCATAACGATACCGTCACCTCACATTTATGTGGATTTTCTCGGTGTGGCGGAACGATACCAGCAACAGGGACGCGGCAGAAAACTGATGTCCCATTTATGCAGGTATGCAGATATCCACGATATTCCTTTAATGCTTTTCACCAATACCGCTGAAGATATAAGATTTTATCAAAGCCTTGGTTTCGATATCATCGGAAAGACTTCATCCGAAAAGTTCGGTTTTGTAAATATTTATCTTCTGTACGGAGCCGGACGCAGTATGGACGATCCTTCTGATGCATGATCTTTATATCGCTTTGAGTATTGCTTTTACTACGGCTCTGGAATTTATTATATAGGCTTCCTTAGGCTGCACCTGTTCCAGCTGAGGAAGCCAGTATTTTCTGATATACTCCTCCACCATTTCATTTTCATCAAGTTCCCGCTCGGCCATCCGGCTTATGAAATCATATTTTTCACTGTATGCCATTTCCAGCATGATCCAGTATTTTTCATTGAAATAACGCGGCAGCATCCCGAAATGCGGCAGGCATATGTATTCAGCGTTATATTCCCTGCACTTCCTCATTGACTCAAGAGCCTCATAGTAATCCTTCAGAACCGGAGTATGTACATATTCTGCGGTTTCCAATATACCGGTACTCTCACTTGCAAACAGCAGCCGGTACGGTTCCAGACCGTAACTCATTGAGCAGTCAGTATGACCTTTTGTCTCAATGACGACAATCTTCTCTTTTCCAAGAGATATCACGTCCCCGTCGTAAAGTATACGATCGACATGAAGCGGCTCTACAAGTACATCTTCTTTACTGTCATGATCATACAGATCCCTTGCTGCATTGCCAAGCCTTTTCATAAGTCTTCTGGCATTTGGTCTTTTAAATATGTCGCTGCAGTGCAGACTGGCACAAACTTCCGCATCAGGAAATCTGTTCTTTACATAAGGCAGAGCGCCTATATGATCATAGTGTGAATGACTTAATATTACATAGTCAAGTCTTTTTCTGTCTTTTTCATCAAGCAGTTTATTTATGTTATCCGTCATACGCTCTCCGCAGTAGGCCATCCCGCAGTCCAGCAGAGCGGATCTTTCACTGCCGAATATCAGGAGAGCTTCGCCTCCGTTCCCGGCGGTCACACGATATACCTCTGCAGGAAATGCGAATCTGTCGTAGCCATCTCCGAATATGTCGAATATACTATCGGTGCTTGTTAGATCTTTATCTGACATGTATATATCCCCTTAATCTTCTTCATCTCCCGGTTCTCCGTCTTCAGGAGAAAATATTATAGTACCGTCATTCTCATCCTCTGTCTGAGAGAGATCGGAAAAGGATATCATATAGTCGTCAAGCGGGTAATCCAGAGCATTTTCAAAATCATATCTGTATTTATCGCCGCCCAGTTTTTCCATGCGCGAAGTTGTTATGGCATCTCTTACGTTCTGATATACAGGACTTCCTCCCTGCTGCGGCATCAGTTCCACTTCGGACTCATGGGAATACCAGTTCTTGAATCTGTAAAATTCATCTGTGAATTTTCTTAGATCATCTTCCCCGTCCATTCCTGATGCCATCCCTGTAAGGGAAAGCTTTATCTGATGGAGCAGAGAGTATATTTCTCCGGAATCATCCGGAAGTCCCTCCAATATATCTTCAAAATAATCGTTTATCAGTTCACATACCATCGTTATATCAGCTTTTTGGAAAAGCCCGTAGATAGCTTCAACATCGATATATTCCTCGCTTTCAAGAAGGTCCGCCATTGCCTCAAAGTATTCAAGCTGGCTGCCGTCTTCAAGATCGAGATATTCAAGCAGTTCTTCATAATCCATAATATCATTCTCCGTTTTCCAGATCAAAATTAAGAAACTTTACTTTTGCATCATCACTTTCATTTTCAAATATGTGGTCTATCATATTTATGAAATTCTCTGAAAGATCGCTTGCGTAAAAAACGTTCTTCGCATCTGATTTCCCGGCAAGCATATCATCACACTCAAGTATTCTCTCTATATCGTCTACTATTATGCTGGAAGGGTTCACTATCTTAAGATCAGGATATATTCTCTTTATATTGTCACTGATAAGGGGATAGTGGGTGCACCCCAGCACTATCGTATCTATATCATTATCATGGATGAATCCGTCCATATAATATTTTATCGTAAGATCCATTATATCATTATCAATGATGCCCTCCTCTATCAGAGGAACGAATGCCGGACATGAAGCCTCATATATATTCAGATCATCATTATACTTTGAGATACATTTTTCATATGCCTTGCTGGCTATCGTCACCTTAGTCCCTATTATCCCTATGTTGTTATCGTGTGAACAGATCTCTGCAACCTTATGACAGGCCGGCTCTATTATACCAAGTATCGGTATGTCCGGGAACCGTTCTCTGAGATCATCTATGCATGTGGCGCTCACAGTATTGCATGCGATGACTATCATCTTCACATCAGATCTGACGAGAAAATCAGCTATTTCCATTGAAAAATTCCTTATAGTCGTAACGGCTTTGGATCCATACGGAGTCCTTGCCGTATCGCCAAAATATATCATTTTTTCATCCGGAAGCTTTTTCATCAGATACGGTATGCATGTCAGCCCTCCGAGACCCGAATCAAAAAAACCTATAGGTCTGTTGTCCATTATAGTAATAATCCTTTCATGTTTATGGTATAATGATTGCTATGGAAATAACGATGCCGCTGAAAATGGCCACCCATATCGATCATATCACCATATCAGTATATTATATAATATTACATTTACAAAGTAAATTATTACGGAGGTAAAAAAATGAATTCAAAAAAACTGAAAACCAGAGACCAGATAGATCAGAAATATAAATGGAACATCGAAGTGATGATACCCGATGAATCATCTGTCGACTCTGATCTTGACGATATAAAAAAACGTGCTGAAGAGTATGCATCCAGATATTCAGGAAAGCTGACTTCAAATGCGGCCGTCCTGCTTAAAGCATATCAGGATCGCGATTCCATATGGAGAGATCTTGAAAAAATTTTCGTATACGCCCGCATGAGGCGTGATGAAAACAATGCGGAATCTAAATATCAGGCAATGACAAATAAATGCGGAGCTGTGATAGCTGCGGTATCAGCATCCATGTCATTTTTCACACCTGAGCTTCTGGCGGCACCTGAGAAAACCATCCTTGAATATATAGACTCTGAAAAGGGACTTGAAGTTTACAGCTTTGCCATAAAAGACACCCTGCGCCAGAAAGCACATGTATTATCGGAAGCAGAAGAAAATATACTTGCCCAGATGAGTGAGGTCACCGGCGCTACAAATGATATATTCGCCATGCTCAACAATGCTGATATAAGATTCGATCCCATCACCGATGAAGATGGTGACAAAGTGGAGATCACCCACGGCAACTATATCAAATTCATGGAAAGCCACAACAGAAATGTGCGAAAAGAAGCATACGATTCCATGTATGACTCCTATAAGAGACTTATAAACACTATAGCATCAGCTTACAACTATAATACAAAAACCGATGTAGTAAGCGCCCGCATAAGGAAATACGGATCGGCCCGGGCTGCAGCTCTTTCGGGCGACAATATACCGGCAGAAGTATATGACAATCTTGTAAAGACTGTGAACGAAAACCTGCCTTCTCTTCACAGGTATACAGCTTTACGCAAGAAGCTGCTTGGGGTGGATAAAATGTATATGTATGATATGTATGTCCCTCTCATAGAAATACCGGAAGACAGCATTTCCTACGAGGATGCCCTCGATATTATGAGAGAGGCTCTCGCACCGCTTGGTGATGAATATATATCAAAGATGAACAAAGGTATATCAGAAGGATGGATAGATGTGTATGAGAACAAAGGCAAGACAAGCGGAGCATACAGTTTCGGATGTTATGACAGTTATCCTTATATACTTCTCAATTATACAGATACTCTCAAGGACGTATTCACTATAGTCCATGAAATGGGCCATTCTATGCATTCCCGGTATACAAGAGACTGTCAGCCTTATATATACGGAAGCCATTCGATATTCACAGCAGAGGTGGCATCAACAGTAAACGAATCTCTTCTGATGCAGTATCTTTTCAGTAAGGATCCCGATATCGAAATGAAAAAATACCTCCTCAATCTTCATCTGGAAGAGTTCAGGACTACCTTTTTCAGGCAGACAATGTTTGCAGAATTCGAGGATATCACTCATAAGGCTATAGAAAACGGACAGGTGCTGACCGCCGAATGGATGTGCGAACAGTATGATGCACTCAATGCAAAATACTACGGTCCTGCAGTAGAAAAAGACGATACGATAAAATATGAATGGGCCAGAATCCCTCACTTCTATAATGCTTTCTATGTTTACAAATACGCTACGGGATATTCGGCCGCAACAACAATATCAGGCAAAATACTCAGCGAAGGCGACCCTGCAGCGAAAGCATATATCGAATTTCTCAAAACAGGAGAGTCCGATTATCCTATAGAGCTGCTCAAAATAGCAGGTGTAGATATGAGCACACCTGAACCTATAGAAAAAGCAATGGAGACATTTGATCGTCTTCTCGATGAATTTGAAAAACTGGTCTGATAAAATATCAGTCATGCATGGAGGGCAGTGATGAGCAAACAACTGATAAATATTTTTACCAACGGCACGGATCTTTCCATGGAAACGGAATCCATACTTGCAAAAAAGCTGATAGACAGAGGATTTACAGTCACCGGAGAATACTCCTCAGATGCACAGCTTATAATATGTATCGGCGGGGACGGCACACTTCTGGAAACCGTACATTCATGCGATTTCCCGGAATGCCCCATAATAGGTATAAACACAGGGCATCTTGGATTTTTCCAGGAAATATCTCCGAAATATCTCGATCAGTTCATTTCCGACTACGAAAACGAACAGTATTCTATACAGGAACTCAGCACTGTAAAAGCAACAGTCACTACAGTGGGAGGTATGGAAAACACCCACATAGGCCTCAACGAAATAGTCATAAAGGGACGACACTCGTATTCTGTCCATCTTGACATATCCATAGACGGCAAATCCATAGAAAGGTTCAGCGGAGACGGCATACTGGTCGCCACCTCGGCAGGAAGCACTGCATACAACTATTCTCTAGGCGGATCCATAGTAGATCCGCGCCTAAAGCTGCTGCAGGTGACTCCCATAGCCCCTATGAACACCACTGCATACCGTTCATTCACCTCCAGCATTCTCCTGCCTTCAGAGCTTTCACTGGGAATATCTCCGGAACGTGATGACAACAGGATATTCATAATAAACGACGGGATACAGACAGGTTATTCAAATGTGAAGGAAATAACCGTCACTGTTGCTGAAACTTCCGTACAGCTCATGAGGTTCAAAGATTATGATTTCTGGAACAAAGTAAAGAACAAGTTCCTCTAGACTATATAACTAACTGAAAGGTACATCGGCAGAAATGACAGAATTCATTCATAAGATCACATTTGATGAAGAGGGATCAGAGGTAAGAGAAATACTTCGCAATAATTTTGATTTTTCCGCAAGACTCAGGAACAGGATAAAACGCGAAAAGCTGACTATGCTCAACGGTACACAGACACCGGGATGGATCAAAGTCAAGGCAGGCGATGTGATAAGCATAACACTGCCTGATGAAAAAAGCGGCTTTGAGCCTCAGGAAATACCGGTTTTCCCGGTATTTGAAGATGATGATATCCTTATAATCGACAAACAGCCCGGAATAATAGTACATCCGACCAGAGGACATCCGTCAGGAACAGTCGCCAATGCGCTGATGCACTATATGGATAAAACCGGACAAAGTTTCAAGATACGTTTTGTAAACAGACTGGATATGGACACTTCCGGACTTCTTATTGTCGCAAAAAATGCTTACTGTCAGAATGATTTCACACGCCAGATGAAAGAAAACACACTGGAAAAAAGATATATCTCTATAGTAAAAGGAATACTTGAATCTGATACAGGAGTGATAGATCTGCCCATTGGAAGGCCTGATCCTGAAAACGTCAAGCGAGGCGTCATGGAAAACGGAGCCCCATCTGTCACACATTATACTGTACTTGACAGGTTCTTGCGGACAGGATACACACTCGTGGAGCTTCTCCTTGAGACGGGACGAACACATCAGATACGCGTCCATATGTCTCATATAGGACATCCTGTACTTGGAGACCGGCTCTACAGCGGAGAAAACATACATCTCATCGAAAGGCAGGCCCTGCATGCCGCAAAGCTGTCTTTTACCCATCCTATTACAGGAGAAAGACTGTCTTTAGAAGCTCCGATGCCGGAAGATATGAGACTTGCAATAGAAAAACTGGTATAATATAAAAACCTTTGACTTCCTGTCCGTCAAAGGTTTTATCACATATACATATCTTTCAGCGCATTATCTCAGCTATAGTCTTTTTTTTCAGTTCGTCTATCAGTATCGACTGTATACGTTCTATCTCCTGATGTACCTTGCACGGCATATCATCGCTGTTGCGCTCACAGTCTTCCTTCATGCAATGGAGTATGGCAAGATCTCCTTCAGTAACATTTACGACATCATAAAGCGTAAGCTCTTCCAGCGGTCTGCTCAGATAATACCCTCCGCGGTTGCCCCGCTCGGACTTTACCAGATCTGCCATTTCCAGTTCTCTCAGGATCTTATATGCAAACGCTCTGGGAATCTCTTCCCTCTGACATATTTCCCTGACATTATGGACCTTACCGTCACGAAGTACTCTGAATATCCTCATAGCATAATCGCTTCTTCTGGTTATCAGCATATCATATCCTCTCTAATAATTATTTTTTATAAATTATATCATCAAAAAAATATTATATCAAACAAATATATTCAGATGTTATCTGTATACAGCCCCCTTCTGAGGCTCTGTTCCCTTCTTATATTTTATCAGCTCACTTACGGTCACCATCTGATATCCTTTTGCTTTCAGCCACGGAACGATTTTCTCGGTGGCATCTGCAGTAGAATCATATATCGAATGCATCAGTATTATCTTGCCATCAAGATCAGACATACCCGAAACATATTTGAATACCTTCTCACCATCGCGGATTTTCCAGTCAAGAGTGTCAACAGACCAGAGTATCACCGGCATACCGGACATCGCGTTTATCTTGCTGTTGGTCTCACCGTAACTCGGCCTGAAAACCGTAGGATATGCACCGCATGCCGCCTTTATTGCCGCATTGGTTGCATCAAACTGCTGTTTGACTTCCTCATCCTTGAGTTTCGTCAAGACAGGATGACTCCAGGTATGAGCACCTATCTCACATCCCATGCTGTATGCATTTTTGACATGCTCTCTGTTTTTATCGACTCTGCTGCCGAGATAGAAAAATGTCGCTACGCCGCCGTTCTTTTTCAGGCATTGAAGTATCCTATCCTCGCTCTGCCCTCCTGGGCCGTCATCATATGTAAGAGCCACCATAGGCTTTTCGGGATCTATATAACGCTCTACGATCTTATCCTTCAGGGCGTACCCGATTTCCGATTTGGATATGCCTGCATATACTATACCCTGTGATTTATCGAGTATCGTACCTTCATCAAAAAAGAATGTGACTCCCTCATCAGTCACCATATATTTCGTGAAGTTGCTTTCATCTGCAGATATATAATCCTGCCAGTTCTCCTTAAGCTCTTCTTTATCGTATTTTTTTTCAAAATAATCTTTGAAATACTGTGAACAAACTGTCTTATAGCTGTCTTCAAAGATCTGCTGCGGCACCATGCTTATGCCATATTCACCGAAAAACTGATATGTATATATATTTGAGCCCGTATTGACCATGTCCTTGTCTTTTTCAGTGTTTTCCGACTCATATATCGCAAGGTTTATTATACCGCTCTCTGTCGTATATACGGACGATTTTATTACCAGTGCCTGTTCAAGCGGTCTGTATCCGCGGTCATCCTTGTATTTTTCCGCTCTCTCGGCTTCCTCGCTCTTTTTTTCTTCACTGAAAGCCGTCTTTATCTCATTTATCTTTTCCTTCCGGAAAGCTTCTACATAACTGTTTTCACATGTGTCGTAATCAACCACATACGATATAGGAGTGCCGTATTCATAATCCACCTGTTCATCTTTCTGTATCTTGAAAAGCTTCGGGTTTTCCAGCTGAACATCAGCATAGACCCGGAATTCATCTTCGTCCTGATATACGTTTGTGGATAAATACGAAGCAACGGCAATCCCGCATGTCATCAATAAAACCGCCATGAATAAAGCCAGCAATATCCTGCGTCTTCGTTTTATGCGATATCTGTTTCTATATATACGTTCTCTGCCCATTATAACTACCATTCCTCTACTGTATCCAATTATACACATATCTACAGATAAGGACAAGCGGTATGATTTTTTTAAGAATTATCACACTATTTGATCACCATCAGCCCTGATCGTTTTCAACCTTGGAAAGGATCAGGATCGCAGCAGCACCTGCGGCAAAAGTAATGGCGCATACTGCGATATCAATGCCTGAAGGTATACCGGGGAACACTTCTGCAAGTGAACCAAGCACGAATCCGAGTATTATAAGATAAGTGGGCTGCGGGAATCTGTTCATTGCATTTTCAAGAACTCTGGCAGTAAGGATTATACCAAGGATAAGTCCTGCAGCCAGCGGTATCAGAAAAGGAATCTGAGCCTGACTTATAGCCATCATGGTCCTGTCATAAAGTCCCATGATCAGCAGCATATATGAAACACTTATTCCGGGAAGAATCAGAGCGACCGCGGCGATGAATCCCGCAAACACAAGATAAATGATACCGACTCCGGCTGATATATCCGTATGGTGACCTCCTGCCGGTATGAATGATATCCCCAGAACGATTATGATACCCGCTGCTATATAAATAAGCCCTTTCCATGACGCTTTCTTAAGCTGAGATTTTCTGAAAATGAACGGCACCCCTCCGATAACAGCGCCCATGAAGAAAAAAAGCGTAGGCATAGTGAAATTCTCTATCAGATAAAGTATAGGCCTGGAAAAAAGAAACATCCCCAGTATCCCACCGGCGGCAAACAACAGCAGGAACCTGAAATTTTCCGTTTTGTTTTTCATAAAGGAGCTTACTGAGCTTATCAGGTTATCATAAATTCCCAGTATCATGGCCATGGTACCGCCGCTGACTCCCGGCACCAGCATGGTGCCGCCTATGAAAAGTCCCTTTATCATCACTCGTATATTGTTGTTCTTATTGCTTGTATCGTTTTTCATGGAAAATATTTTACAACATAATCATTTGTTTTTAAAGGGGAAATTGTTATCTTTCGTTAAAAGCATTTTAACCGTCAAGACATATATTACTCTTTAAAATATAATCTGTGACCATCTGATTAGGGCTTTTAAGCCTAACCAATATTGGGCAATATTGTTATATCACTCTTTGTGCTTTTATCCTTACTTCTTCAATTTTTTATTATTTATGAATACTTTTCTTCCATACAATAGTATAAATAAAAAACATAATTTGAACCAATTCCATTATATCAGTTTTGATAATGTATATCCGTATAATCCAAAATATATCTTGTTATTCCGGCATCTGTGAGATTTACGCTTCCGTCTTCATTATAAACACCATGTCGTATATAACATAAATGTATTTCATCTTCATCTTCATCACATTTGATATACATATCAAACAAACCATTACATGCAGAAGAAACTCGATCTTTTTCAAATCCAAACAATGCCATTTCATCTGTTACCGCTTTAACTCCTATGTTTATTTCAGAATCATAGATATCCTGTTCATGCTCTACAGAAGTATATGAACTGTAATATGCAACTTCATTATCATTCACTGAATACGAAACATTTACCGGTTCCAGCTCCCACTCTGCTACAGATACCTGTTCTATCATATCAGCTAACCTGAAAATTTCGATACTCCCATACCCACTCCATTTGTCGTATTCATTTTTTAATATTTCACCACTTACTACTAAAAAATATTTATTCTCAAATTTTTTTAAGAACACGTCAAATCTGCTTGCATCAGCATTTATATAATCAACACCATCTCTATATTCACAAGTATGTTCACCTGCTAATTCTACAACTCCGCTATCAACGTTATAAAGTTTAAAGCTCAATACTGTAGCAGTCTTATTTCCATAATTTACTGTAAGTAAATCAGGATTACCGTCTTTATCAAAATCATCTATTATTGCACTTATCAATCCAGGCCTCATGCTGGCATATGATATTTCTTTGTCAGTTTGGACCATACCTTCATCAGGAATAATGACATTATCCACATAATCTTTATACAAAATATATGGCTCTATTTCTTCTAATTTTTGGTTTATCTTTTCACCTCCGGCATTATTCTGACCCTTTATAAGTATTTCATTCGCATCTTCATAGCGTTCATCTATCAGGTAGATATCGGCTAAATTTATATATGGATGAGCTTTTTCTGGTTTCATATCTATAGCTTTTAAATATGTATTTTCTGCTTTTTTATACTCTTCTTTTTCCATATATTTATCCGCCTTTTTTACTGTATCATCATATTGTGTATCATTTTCATGATCAAAATACAGCATTATTGCCGACATTGCTAAAAATACCAGTACAATGCCTGCTATAATTAATAGTATAATTTTCTTTTTTGTTTTTTTGCCTGAATTATTACATTGATTGACATCTTCAAGTTCGATTACTTCGGATGAAAGCTCCGTTCCGCAATATTCACAGAATTTATAATTCTCCGGATTTTTTTTCCCGCAGTTCTTACAGTACATATTTTTTCTCCATATTACCAATATATTTTTAATGATTTAAATATACGATAACTGCAGCAGCAATGCTTGCAATAACGATACAAGCAATTGTAGCTATGATTATTCCTTTTTTATTCCCTGCAGTTCTGACGAGATTCGGTGCATTTATTTCAGCAGCAGCTTCTATATTCTTTTCTTTCTGATATGCGTCTTTAAATTGTGCGCCACATTGAGCACAGAACTTTGCTCCTTCTTCCCGTTCTGCTCCACATTTTGTACAAAACATATATCCTGTACGACATCTATTATGTCGTTTCCTCCTTATATCAAAGCATCAACATCCCTGCTGAACATCCTACAGAACTGAAAATCAACAGAAGAATAATTACCAAAACGACCAAAAAGCAGAACATAGATCTGGCAAAATTTCTAAGATTTACATTTTCTGTTTTACCTACAGCAAACACTATTGCAACTATAAACCCAAACGGTACACATGTGAACAGCAATGACCATCCGAAATATGCCCACGCTCCTAGCGGTCTGTATTTTGCCGGCAACTGGTCTTCGGTAATTTCCCTTAATTCTGTATAATCTGCATTACATGTAGTATGATAAGACCGGTCACTGGAAGATAAATGTCCTGCGTATCCTTCGTCCTCTAAAAGGACCGTTCCGCTTTCACTGTTTATGTATGTTTCTTCACTATCAAATTTATGCCCGCATTTTTTGCAAAACATAGCCTTACTGTTTGCAACAGTGCCGCATACAGGGCATGCTCTCATCTGATTAATTTCCACTTTGCTTAATTCTTGTCCGCAGTTTTTACAAAACTTGGCATTTTCTTTACATTCTGCACCACAATTACTACAAATCATTTCACAACTACAAGCCCTTAAATGTACTTGTTTCCTCCTTCTCTTTCTTTAAATATAGAACCCATAAATATTCCCTACTGCACCTATTATCGCAAACCAGATTAGCATATATATGCATAATGCTCCTGTAAAAAATATTAATCCTTTATTTTTATGCTCTCCTCCAATAATATTTTGTATCCCTTCATACTGCAACAACGAAATAGTCACGATGCCAACTATATACATAAACATGCTGCCTGAATATCCTGTCACTGCAGTTATCATTATGCCAATGATAACTATTGCAGGAACATATACCTGTGCAATACCTACAACACCAATAACATTCCTGATATCAATTTTATCGTTTAACGACCTACAACATCCTATCGCAATACCTATCCAGCATACATCCCCTATTGCCAAGATAAAGAGCATTACAAAACAAGCTGTAACTGCATTTATATTCATCAGCCAATAAAAATTATATATTCCCTGCACGACAACAGTTTTGAATATAACGAATAGAAGTGAAACAATTATGCATTTAGCTGCAATAAAAATAACACCTTGTATCATGTAGTCAGTTTTTCCGCACATTTTAATCGCATCCAACGGCTTTTGTAAAAAAAATTTCAAAACCATTACAAGATCATCTAAAACATTTTTATTATTATGTCTGACTTGAAAAACGCTGTTTTCACCAACTTTATGTCCACATGATTCGCAGAATACCTCTCCATCATTAAGCTTTTTACCACATTTTTCACAAAACATCCGATTTTCTCCTATTTCACCGGTGTACCACAGACACCGCAAAATTTAGCTTCGGGACGTAATGAATTCCCGCAATTTCTGCAGAAACTTTCTAGTGAACTTTCCTTAACATTTTTTTCTTCTTTCACAGGGGCCCCGCACAATTCACAAAATCTCGCATCATCTTCAAGGTCGGCACCACATACTCTGCACTTTTTATTGCTTTCTTCATATTTTTTAAACAGCCCGGTTATTTTGTCGAAAATAGGTAAAAGCTGAGGTAACGGATCTTCAAAAGCTCCTTTGTAATATTGTTCACCCAGCATCCTGTATAATTCATCCAAGATTTGTTTGTCCTCGGCACTTAATTTCAATTTATTATTTTTCTCTAACATTATTTCATTTAATTGTTCTGCCATCTGTTTTTCCTCTCTATCCTACCACCTATCCCAATATGATACTTGTTTTTTTATTTCCCAGAATCAACCTCATCCCTCTCGGAATACAATATGTCCTTTCTTTTCCTAACGGCTGTCCACTGTTCAGAAACACCACACATTTTTCCCTTGGCTGTACCAAATATTCCTCATATTTCTTATCATACGATATCATGCAATATTTTTTATGCATCTCTGCATTATCCGACTTTATATTTCCATTCTCGTCCACGAATACGGAAATAATTTCGTTTGGCATCAACATCAAAACGTTACCTTTATAAATTCCGCATTCACAAATCAAAGCTCCATAAAAAACACCGCCTGATTTTTCTGGTATATTTTTTAAATGATCCGTATTTGCTTCCAGTTCATCGGCAATTCCCAGATCTGCAGCAGCAAAATCAATCTCGTCAAAAACAATTCCACCCATTCTGTTACACCTCATCTACTACTAAACATTAATAAATTCTTCTTCTATTTTGAAAACAAATTCTTCATCTGCAAGCTTGACCACATCCCCATCAGAAAGGTGTTTTTTTTCACTTAACATTTCACCTGAAACATATGTATGATTCAAAGAATCCAAGTCTTCTATCATAAAAGTCTCTCCATCTCTGAAAATGCGGGCATGTTCACGGCTTATCGCATTATTTCCGTTTATCTGATAATCCGCTTCCCTGCTTTTGCCTATCACAATAAAAGCCCCCAAAATATATTTCTTTTCGCCATTCTTTTTTCTAATCAAATAGCCCTGTAGTTTTCTTATT
>CALCKF010000056.1 GCA_937966095.1 uncultured Eubacterium sp. | reverse complement strand
CCCATTCGATGACACATACTCCTGCTCCGAAAAAATACTCTTCATATCCAAGTTCATACATCTCATCTACATCTCCTATCCTGTATACATCAAAATGATACAGAGGCAGACGTCCGCTTTCATACTGCTTGACTATATTGAATGTGGGGCTGGTGATCACTTCCTTAACACCAAGACCTTCTGCTATCGCTTTGGTCAATGTAGTCTTTCCTGTCCCCAGATCTCCCGAAAGAGCTATGATTGCACCGGGGGCTGCATTCCTGCCGATGCTTTGCCCGAATTTTTCGGTCTCATATTGATTTTTCATAATTATTATATTTTCTTTCATAACTTAAATAGTATATCACATAAAATAAGCAATATAAAGTTTGCCTGCAGTAAAAACGACCACAGGCATCAGAAGGCCTGTGGTACCTTTAGTATATATAGTATTTTTTCAGCACATGTCATCAGACAGTTTTATGCAAAAATCCGGATATCCTCTTGTAAAGCAAAAATGTTACAGCTCCGTTTATACCGGCCTTGATAGCATTGAAGCCTGCTATGAACGGCATCAGATCCCAGACTACTGACCTTGGCACTCCCATAAACAAAGGAGTTATTATCAGATTTGCGCCTATCATCACAGCAGTCATTGCTACTAATCCGCATATCAGAGCCATAACCGCACCAGCCCTTGTCTTTTTGAACTTATATATTATCCCTGCAACCAGCACAAGAACGCTCGTAGCTATTATATGCATTATTATACCGTACAGACCGCTAGCTGCACTTACCGTAACGCCCTGCACTATCGACGTTATCACTGTAAGCAAGACTCCAGCCAGAGGGCCGAACGCAAAGGTCCCTATCAGTATCGGTATGTCTGCCGGATCATATTCAAGAAATGCGACAGCAGGAAAAATAGGAAAATGTATAAAATATACCAGAACTACAGATATAGCAACCAGCATTCCCATCTTTGCCAGTCTGACAGTTTTCTGTCTGCTTGTCATACTGTGTCTGTCCAATGAATTTTCAGCGTCTTTCTTCTGCACCATTTAAAACCTCTCTTTAAACAAATAAAAACCCGGAATCCGTCCGGGTCAAAAAATCATGTATACATACAACATGTATTTTCGTTTCTCCTATCCGGACTATAACCGTCGGTACAGGATTCCCACCTGTTCGACCCGATACCGGGTTCGCGGACTCATAGCACAGAAGCTCATCACCGCCGGTGAGGGATTTCACCTCGCCCCGAAACAAATTTTACCTGTATCATTATATCCTTCGTCATATTATACTGTCAATCTTAAACTTTTAAATTTTTCACTATTTCTTCATTGAAAATATCGGATTTTGGTAATAATATTATAGTATGGGTATGATCATGCAGATATATGCCCGTTAATACGATAATATAGAGGCGATCATATTGAAATTTGATTTACATTGTCACACAAAAGAAGGATCTCTTGATTCAAAAGTCACAGTAAAAGAATATGTCTACAAATTTATGGCACTCGGTTACGACGGATTTATGATTTCCGACCATAACAGCTATAAAGGCTGCAAAGCATGGGATATGATAAAAAACGATCCCAGGTACAGGAATTTCTGTGTTATACGAGGAATAGAATACGATACGAAAGATGCAGGGCATGTACTGGTAATCATGCCTGATGACCTCTATCTTCCTATAATGAAGATCCGCGGCATGAGATGCAGGAGACTCATAAACATAGTTCACGCGTTCGGAGGTATAATAGGTCTGGCTCATCCTTTCGGTGTGGCCAGTTCCAGCGCTATGGGCTTTAAACAAATGAACATGCGTCTGATAAAAAAATTTGACTTTATCGAGACATTCAACACATGTGAATCACCGGAATCCAACAGAAAAGCCAGACTTCTGGCTGAAGAATACGGTCTTGTCACTTTTGCCGGCTCTGATTCCCATGTCGCTGAATACATAGGCATGGCATGTACAGAAATAGACGACAGTATCCACTGCAACAATGATCTGATCTCTGCAGTCAAATACGGAGTGAAGATCGAAGCATACGGCATAGAGCGTTCAGCAACTAAAAAAGCGAAACGCAAGGAACACTGGATAGGTGTGCTGGGCTTTAAAATATACAACAGAGGCATAGGAAAACTTATTTTTCCATACCGTAAGATACACCACAGAAGAGTGCTGCAGACTATACTTCATACAAATGCTCACAACTGATATTAATAAATACGAATATAAAAATGTCCCGTCACAGCCATCTTATCAGGCTCCGTGCAGGACATTTTTTATCTTTCTGATATCAGCATTCGTTCATTTTCGTCAAGTTCAACAGAAGGGCTGAAGTCCAGCACATTATGCTGATATTCCTGATCTATATATACTGATGTCATCATAAAATCCGCTGTAGCTTTATTGGTTGCTACCGGTATATCATAGACCACTGCTATCCTCAGCAATGCCTTTACATCAGGATCATGCGGCTGTGCTTCCAGCGGATCCCAGAAAAAGATCAATATGTCAATCTCACCTTCGGCTATACGTGCTCCTATCTGCTGGTCTCCTCCCAGAGGGCCGCTTTTGTAAGATCTGACCTGCAATCCCGTCGCCTCCGCTATTAATTTTGACGTAGTGCCGGTACCGCACAGAGAATGTTCTTTAAGCTTTTCCCTGTTTCTGATACACCATTCCACTATATCTTCCTTCTGGTGGTCATGAGCCACAAGTGCTATGGTCTTCTTTTTTTTCATTTTTTTCTTTGTCATAATATCTCCTCCTTTCGTATAAAATGTATCTACGCTTCTATTATATCCCTTCTATAATGCATTTCCATATTCTGAAATGATTTATTACATAAAATTAACATTTTAAAAGGAGACGGTGCTCCGTTATATTGTACGGCACATCCGTCTCCTCCAGTCTTCATATATGAATACACATATTCTTTATCTCAAATATATCCCTATTTTACGCTGTTTTCAACAGCTCTTGTCATTTCATCAACGGATATAACATCGCTGTGCCTTATCGGCTTATTTTCCAGGTCTTTAAGCCCTGCGGGCACTCTTACTCCCGTTTTCTCAGCCAGAGCTCTAATATAGTCAAAGCCGTTTTCCTCTTCTCCCAGTCCTATGGATCGTGCCACACTGTCAGCAAACTTATATGCACTTGCCGTTGATGCTATCAATGAAGGCGTTTTATCACCTGTATCTTTTACATAATCCTTATAGACTTTGTATGCCACTGCAGTATGAGTATCTATCAGATATCCGTTTTCTCTGTACATACTGCCTATAGTTTCATTCGTATCCTCAACTGTAGCAGATCCGCCGTAAAAATCTTTCATTCCTTCTTTTATCCTGTCGTTCACCTCATAGCGCTTACTGCCGTCAAGCTTATCCATAAGATCTCTGATCACATTTCCGTCATTTCCGGAAAGATGATAAAGCAGCCTTTCAAGGTTACTGGATATAAGTATATCCATCGACGGAGAATTTGTAAGATAAAATTCACGGTTGATATCATAGATACCTGTATTGAAGAAATCAGTCAGCACTTTGTTTTTATTCGAAGCACATATGAACCTGTTGACAGGTATACCCATTTTACCGGCATAATACGCAGCCAATATGTTGCCGAAATTGCCGGTAGGCACCACTATATTGATCTTATCTCCGGATTTTATAACACCTCTTTCAGCCAGCTTGGCATATCCATACACATAATATGCAACCTGAGGAACGAGTCTTCCTATATTTATTGAATTTGCCGATGAAAGCCTGCAGCCGTATCCTGCCAGCTTTTCGGCAAAATCCGTGTCATCGAATATCTTCTTTACACCTGTCTGTGCGTCATCAAAATTCCCCTCTATCGCAAACACATGAGTATTTTCACCTTCCTGAGTTATCATCTGCCTCTTCTGCACCTGACTCACACCCTGATTGGGGAAAAACACTATGATCTCTGTATCAGGCACATCTGCAAATCCCTCAAGTGCAGCCTTTCCCGTATCTCCTGAGGTTGCCGTCAATATACATATCTTTTTGTCTTCCTTTTCCTTTTTCATGGCAGTAGTCAGAAGATAAGGAAGTATGGAAAGAGCCATATCTTTAAAAGCTGCAGTCCTGCCATGATAAAGTTCAAGAAAATATGCCTCTCCGGCTTCTTTTACCGGCACAATTTCTTTTTCTTCAAATTTATCATCGTATGCACCTTCTACGCATCTGCGCATTTCTTCGTCCGTATAATCAGTAAAGAATGCCTTTATTATATCATAAGCTACATCTTTATAGGATTTTCCGACAAATTCAGATAAGCTGCACGGAAGCTTTGGTATGCTGTCCGGCACATAAAGTCCTCTGTCTTCCGCTATGCCCTTTATAACGGCTTGTGCCGCGGTTTTCGTATTTCTGCTTCCTCTGGTGCTCTGATAAGTTATCATCTATTCAACGCTCCCTTCGATTATATCAACTATTTCATCGACATCCGCAAGTGCCCCTTTACCTACTACTCCGCATGCAAGCATAGATTCCTTAGGCTCTATGAATCTGTACCCCAGTTTTCTCAGCTTTGCTATATTCTCCTGTACTATAGGATTCTCATACATATTGGTATTCATAGCAGGGGCCAGATATACAGGAGTCGTAGTCGCAGCAGCGACCACTGTCGCACTCAGGAGATCATCTGCGATGCCTGACGCGATCTTACCTATTATATTGGCGCTGGCAGGGGCTATTACAAGCACATCGGCATTCTGCGCCAGATCTATATGCTTTACCTGATCCGGTATTCCTTCTTCAAAAAATTCAGTATGCACTTTATTTTTGCTGAGCGTCTGAAGGGCAAGAGGTGTAATAAACCTGCTGCCTCCGTCTGTAAGTATTATATGCACATCATGTCCTTCCTTTGTCAGCTTGCTTGTTATATCAGCCGCCTTGTACGCTGATATACTGCCCGTAACTCCCAAAACTATATTCATCGAAAACTCCTTTCGCCGGTTTTTTCCATTACTCTCTTCGCTATCATATCTGCAATTTCCTGATTGTTTTCCATTATATCATAGCTGTGGTCTTTGTGAATAAGATATCCTCTGTGGTAATCCGCACCGATTTCCTTAAGATCATTTGCAAGCACGAAGTCACACCGGTTTTTCTCCATCAGATGGCATCCCACTTCTATAAGTTCCTCATGGGGAACTCCGCTCAGGAGCTTGAACCCTACAAGAACAGTACCGGGGCTGTTTTTCTTTATGATGCTTATCACTTTAGGAGAGCGCTTCATGTGTATGACCAAGTCATCTATATCCGAACTTATCTTGTTTCCCGAAAGATCTGCCTTACTGTCAGGATCCTCGATCCCTCTTATCCGATCCAGAGTAGTCACTTCATTTACCATATAGTCGCTTACCGCCATAGCATGTATTACAGCGTCGATTTTTTCTCCTGTAAGAAGCTCTGTCAGCTTATCCTGAAGATCCATGACACCTTCTATCTTTACAGGCTCAACTATTTCATTCTCTACATAAGCCGCTCTTGCCCCATGCAGATAGTATATCTTTTCTATTCTGTCACCATATTTCTCAACAAAAGCCGTACCTATGGCAAATCCAAGTCTGCCTGTGGATGAATTGGTTATCGTCCTTACGTCGTCGATTCTCTCGCTGGTGCCGCCTGCCGTGATTATTATCTTCATGCTTTTCCCTCTGTTTTCTTTTGAATCCATAGGTTGAATTATAGACTCTGACACCTTATATGTCAAGAACACTGCCGGCTGAAGCCGCCAGTGTACAGACTCATAAAATTTATTTGAGCCTTCCGTACATGAGCAGCATTATGTGTTCAATTCCTAAAAAACAAGGTGCATATCAGCCTATTATGATCTACACCTTATCTTCATTGATCCATATTGTATTATGATCCTGTACTATCAGGCTATTTCAGCTTCCTGAATTCATCCATATCTATATCTTCACCCTTTTTTCTTTTTTCGAGTCCTGTCAGAACCTTATTGTACATTTTCTTAGTTACAGGGTATTTAAAAATACAGAAGGCAGATAATCCCATAAAGATCGCAGGCAGTATCGACAATGAAATACCTATCCATTCCAGCGCGGTCTCATTCTGGACCGAAGCTTCACCATCAAATCCGGATATACTTAGTATCAGCCCCATTATCTGCATTCCCACTGCACACGAAAGAGCTTCAGAAAGTGACTGCAGCGATATGACCATTCCGGATCTTTCTTTTAAATTTATAAGCTGATCCACCTCGCATACATCATATATCATGGCAGGCATCAACTGCCAGTAAGCTCCGTTTCCTATGCAGTAGACTACTGAAAGAATACAGACTCCGGCAATCGACTCACTGCCGATAAGTCCGAATATCACAAAACCTGCAGCACATATCATCATACCGGCCATATATGTGGTTCTCTTATCTATCCATCTGTTTAAAAATGATATCACAGGGATGAATATTACCGGGATCAATGTCATGAGCATCATCAACGCAGTTATCATACTTCCGGACAGGCCTATATTATATGTAAAAAAGTACATCCTGTCGGAGCAGAACATCGTATATCCTATAAGATAGAACACGCTCGCCCCCAGTATATATCTTACTGATCTTAGCCGAAGTATCTGGATGTAATTGGATATAATACCCAATACAGTCTCCATCACAGCTTCCAGATTCTTTTTTCTGCAGTCTATGGACTTGTTTATATTTCCGTTTCGTTCATCATATTCGCTTTTTCCCTTTATGCCTATGGCCCCGATCAGAATAGTGCCTCCCGATATTGCTCCGCACAATATCCCTGTTGTCTGCCATGCTGCTTCGGTGGAATACCCGGATTTTGTGATAAAATCAACAAGCATGTTGGGAACGACCAGCCCAAGTACCGCTCCTGCAGTATTGAAAAACGAAACATATCCTCTGAGAACTGTACGCTCGTCATAATTTGTGGTAAGCTCCGCTCCCCATGCGAGATAAGGCACAAAAAACATTGAAAAAGAAGTCCAGAACAGTATCATTATAATGCCATAATACAATGTCATGAATCCTGCATCCGCCTCGAGATCAAAGAAAAACAATGATGTAAACAGCATCAAAGGAACAGATGCAGCCAAAAGATACGGTTTTCTTTTTCCAAATCTGCTCTCCGTATTATCAGACACATATCCCATAACAGCTCCGCATACAGTATCCCATACGGAGCCTATCGCTGTTATCGTTCCTGCCACCGCAGGATTGACTCCAGCCACAGTAGTAAGAAAAAACAATGCAAATGTGCCCATTATATTATAAAGAGCTGAATCTCCCACACCTGCAAGTCCGTACAATATTTTAGTCTTAGTTTTCAGTCTTCTCATATTTCTCCTTTGACAGCAACAAAATATAATTCCATCTCAGTTGTCCGTTCACAGTTTTCATGAAATATCATTCATATGTCTTTTTTCATATTTTTTAAATAACATATGTATGATATATATCCGTCAATCTTTACTGCCGTACAATCCCAAGCAGTGTATCAAAACAATAATATGCTTACACCTTCTTGTTAATTTATTATATATTTATATAAATATATTGTCAAAACGACCTGCTTGCAACAGACAGCTACATCTTCATGCAATAAAAATGGAAATAGCATATATATGCTATTTCCAAATTCCAGGTCGTTAATCATTTTTGTTGTTCTGTTACTCCGATACTTTGGTTTTATATATAAATCTTACACTACCGTCCATATAATCCGATATCCCTGAAAAATTCCTGTACTGCTGTCCTGCTTTGACAACGGCATCTATATTTCCCGCAGCAGGTTTTATCTCGCTGTTATATATATCTATTATCTTCTTTATTCCCTGCCGATAAAATTGCTTCATTCCACTGCTTAAAGCCATAGCCCCGCTATCAAGCTTACCTATGCCATCTGCCAGCTGTACGGAAGAAGCCTTCAACTGCTCCATTCCTGCAGCAAGTTCTCCGGCTCCGCTGCCCAATGCTTTCTGACCTTCCGATATGTTTGCAATACCTGAAGCCAGCTTATCAGCACTGGATGTAAGAGAATCTTTTTCACCTGCAGCCTTTTTTAGACCTTCCTCAAGCAAAGCTGCTCCATCATATATGCTCTTTGTTCCTGCCACCAATCCTGGATTCTCAGATGTACCATCTCCCTCAAGACTTGCTGATATACGCACCAGGCCGTCATATATTCCTGAAGCTGCGATTTCCAGCTGTTTCGGAACATTTATCTGCTGCTGTGCAGCTAAAGATGTTTCGAGATATTGCATTATCTCTTCATATGCATCTTTATCTATTGCTCCGGTTTCATATAATCCTTTAATTCTATCCTCAGCCTTTCTTACGTTCTCCATACTTGTATTTTTTGCCTGTTCAATTCCAGAGTTCATTTCCTGCAATCCCGAATCTACACTGTAAGCAGCATTTTTAAGTCCGGGATTTTCTGCCGTACCATCCCCGTCAACAGCCGACTTAAGCATTTTCATGCCTTCATATATCTTCATGCTGCCCTGAGAAATTCCTGCGGTTCCTTTTTTCATCTCATTCAGATTATCACTCAGCGCTTTTGAAAACTGCAGGCTCTTTTTCGAAAGCTCTGCACTTCCTTCAAGTGAGCTTTTCATCCCTAAATTCAGCTTCATCGCACCGTCATCCAGTTCTGCAACGCCATCAGTAAGTTCAGGAGCTTTTTCATTCATCATATGTATTCCATCATAAAGCAGGGATGTGCTCTGTGACAGCTTCAGGGCAGCATTATCAAGCTCATCGATCTCACTGTCCATGTCAAATCCGATCATACTGTCAATATCCATATCCTCAAAAACATTTCCTGTTACTATCGTCATCATATCTTCCAGATGAAGATCCTTTGCAGTTCCTGTTATTTCCACCTGATCTGTTAAAAATGATATTTTTTCAGATATCCCCACGCTTTCTCCAAGCCCTGGAGCGGCGATCCCGGCTACTATCTGCTTTTCGCCGTCATCTATGACTTTACCGCTGCTCACTGAAATATCAGTCAGGCAGTCATCGTTTACAAGAAACCCTGTTATAGCTACAAACGGCACTCTTACATTTTTACCATCTACATTTACTTCACCGCTGTTGCTGTATTTTATTCTTATCTTCAGCTGACCGCTTTTTCCTTCAAGATCCTTCCCGTCTGTTCTGTTTCCGTCAATATAATATTCTACAGCCATCATCACAGGGATATCTTCACTTGTCTTTCCCTGATAATATATGTCATTCCCCTTTGCTTTCCATATGAGCTTTCCGTTATCGTCACACTCAAATGTTTCATCACCTTTTACATTCTCGATATCACTCAGGCTGCTGATATCATCGATCGTTTCAGACGAGCTTCCATTATATATATGGTCACTTACTATGGTTTCCTGTACTCTTCCGTCAGGACCTGTTACCACATATACAGTCTCTTCCTTGCTGTTTTTTTCCGCTCCGTATACCGTTGAATATCCTGCTGCGGAGAGCAGCATGAAACACGCTATAAGAAATGATAAAAACCTGTATGTTCTTTTTTTCCTTACGGTACTAATACACTTCATTTTCTTTTCCTCCTGTAAAGCCCCTGCTTGTCTTTATTATCAACTTATCCAGCACCATGAACATAGAAGGCAGTATGAACATCACTACCAGCATGCTTATAACTGCTCCTCTTGCCATAAGACCGCATAACGAACTTATGATATCTATATCTGAATACAGCCCGACGCCAAAAGTGGCTGCAAAAAATCCGGCTGCACTGACCGCTATCGACGGCATCGACATGGAATGAGCTGTCCTTATGGCTTCTTCTTTGCTTTTTCCCTCATATCTTTCACGTTTATATCTTGTAGTCATGAGTATTGCATAGTCTACGGTTGCCCCGAGCTGTATCGTGCTTATACATATAGAAGCTATAAAAGGCAGCACCGTACCGGTATAATAAGGGATTCCCAGATTTATAAATATAGCGAGCTCTATCACAGCCACCAGTATGACAGGAAGCGATATGGATTTAAGTACCACCGCTATTATAATGAATACAGCCAGTATAGATATCACGCTTACGATCTTGAAGTCCTTGTCGGTTATGCTTATCAGGTCTTTAGTACATGGGGCTTCACCGATAAGCATGCCTTTACTGTCATATTTTTTCACTATACTGTTTATGCTGTCTATCTGCCTGTTGACTTTATCGCTTGCAACCTTATATTCGGAATTTATTACCAGAAGCTGGTATTCATCACTCTTAAGCGACTTTTCCAAAGAATACGGCACCATATTATCTGGAACCGACGGACCTGTTATACTTTCCATTCCCAGTGTATATTTCACACCGTCCACCTGATCTATCTCTCTTATCATTTCCTGTATGTCTTTTTTCTTCATATCCGCATCCACAAGCAGCATATGAGTAGAATTCATATCGAAATCCTTTTCCAGCTTATCATTGGCTATGTGGAACGGCAGCGTTTTCGGCACGCTCTGGTCCAGGTTGTAATATACATCTGTATTCGAATATCCGATAAAAGACGGTACAAGCAGAGCAAAAAATATCAGTATAAATACAACCGGCTTTTTCACAACGATCCCTGACAATCTGTCAAACTTCGGCATGATGCCGTTATGTCTTGTTTTTTCTATAGCATTATCAAAAACAAGTATAAGCGAAGGCAGTACCGTCACACATGCTATGACTCCCAGCAGAACACCTTTTGCCATAACTATACCCAAGTCTCTGCCTAAGGTGAACGTCATAAAGCACAAAGCCAGGAATCCGGCAATAGTTGTAACGGAGCTTCCGGTGACAGAAGTTATAGTATTAGCTATGGCATGGGACATGGCTTCTTCCTTATCCCTGCCAGGCTTTGCCCGTTCTTCCTCATAGCTGTGCCACAGAAATATGGAGTAATCCATAGTCACCCCAAGCTGCAGCACAGCACTCAATGCCTTCGTTATATACGATATCTGCCCCATAAAAGCATTTGACCCCATATTATATACGATGGCCATACCTATCCCTGCGATAAACAGTACAGGTATTATCCATGAATCCATAAATACCGCAAGTACGATACACGCCAGAACCACTGCCATGGCAACATATACAGGTTCTTCCTTTTCCGCAAGCTCCTTCAGATCAGTAACAAAGGCGGACATCCCGCTCACAAAGCACTGTTCTTTTCCTATATGCCGTATATCATCGACCGCTTTCATGCTCTCATTGGAAGAAACCGCCGAATCGAAAAAAACCGCCATTAAAGTTGTATTTCCATTATTGAACTCCTTATAAATATTTTCCGGTATTATCTCATATGGCACACTTATATCCATTATGCTGTCATACCATATAACACTGTCCACGTGGTCTACCTTTTCGATTTCAGATTTCAATGCGGCAACATCCTTTTTTTCCATACCTTCTACCATTACCATGGAAAAACCGCCTTTTCCAAACTCATCCAGAAGGATATCCTGCCCCTTCATCGTTTCTATATCATCAGGCAGATAATACAGCACATCGTAATTTATTTTGGTCATGGCTATGCCGAAAAAAGACGGAATCAAAAGCAGGACTGCTACAAAAAGAATAATCTTTCTTTTTCCGGCAACAGCTTTTCCAAATTTTAGCATCAATGTTATCACCTCTCATGCAAATCAATATCCGATATACTGTTTAAGTTTAAATCAGCTCATGCTCCTTTTCTATAAACAGAAAAAACAGCATGCACAAAATTTGTGCATGCTGCATCAATTGTATAAATTTCCCTAATATTCAAGCACTTTTTCTATATTTTCCAAGGCTTCCATGATCGTTCCTCTGAATATGCTGTCACACAAAACCGCCAGCATTTCCGGTTCGGTTTTCATATCCTCTTCTATCCACTGCCAAATGCTCCCCACAAAAGCATTCTTGTAAAAGTCCGCGGCCACCTTCTTTGTTTTCTCACTTACTGTCATATCAGCAGCTTTAGCCTCTATAAGTCCAAGAGCATATTTTTCAGTAACTCTGTACAGATATCTGTCAAGCTCGGTTTTGCTTACTGATCTGTAAACGTGATATATCATGCTCTTGTTGTTATAAAGATAATTAAGTCCTGCGAGAAAGCCATTCTTCCATGATTCTTCACATTTATATGTGTTTAAGATCTCCTCTGCCTGTCTCAGGAATATCCAGCTGCACAGATCATATATATCGTGAAAATGATAATAGAAAGTGTTTCTGGTAACACCGCATCTGTCTGTTATATCTTTTATAGTGATCCTGTCTAGAGGTCTGATCTTCAAAAGCTCTGAAATCGAAACCGCAAGAGCCTGTTTAGTAAGATCTGCCATATTTCCCATGCCTTTCATTTTATACAGATGCTTTATTATATCACAATATCGCTTCTGACATTTCAAGTTTTTGCACATTTCTCTGCCGTTTGTGATATACTGAAACTGCATCAGTTTTAATGCTATATCGCAAGGAGATTTTTAACATGAAAAAAGTATTGCCCTTTTTATCGCTGATAATAATATGCTTACTGCTGACATCATGTGGCAGTTCTTCTCTGAAAGGCGATCTTACAAGCTATTCCAGCGCAGATGGGTCATTTTCCATCGAGCTTCCAGCTGAAAAAGAGGATTCATGGATATCTGACAGTGAATCGCCGGAAAACACCCTTGATATATCCAACAAAAATGATACCGTCAATATCAAGGTACAGTGCCTGTCAAAAAATCAGGCCGGCTACATCGCTCATGATCTTGAATCATACCGCGATTATGCCATGGTCAATATCCTGGGTGATATCCTGACAGAATCTGATCTCAATGAAGCTGAGATCAAGCCGGCAGATTTCATTACAAACAGCGAGGCCTATGAATACAGCCTGAAAGACGGTATCAGCGGTATGGTCATGTTCATGGAAAGCGATAAATGTTATTATATGTATTTCGTGATGGCTGTAGACAAATATTTCGGTTCCAACGAAAAGATCTTCACAGAAAGCATATCCAGTCTCAAGGAACTTACTGATCCTGATATGTCAAAAGATGATACTGACAGCAGCGGATCTGACAAATGATCACGATATATAAAAGAAAGGAGAATATCAAAATGGATAACAATGTTATGTTCAAGATAAGTTACGGTCTCTATGTCCTTACAGCAAAGAAGGGGGACAAAATGAACGGCTGCATAATCAACACGCTGCAGCAGGTAACTACGTCACCCAATAAGGTGACCATAGCCGTCAACAAAAACAATTACACCCACGATATTATAATGGAAACCGGTGAATTCAACGTATCGATATTAAGCGAAAATGTCCGATTTGAAACATTCAAACACTTTGGCTTCCAGAGCGGAAGGAACGTGGATAAGTTTGAAAGATTCCCTGCAGAAATAAGTGATAACGGACTTCCTTATATAACGGAAGGCTCCAACAGCTTTCTTTCAGCTAAAGTTATATCCACTCTCGATCTCGGCACCCATACACTGTTCCTTGCTGACGTGACAGACGGCAAAGTCCTCTCCGATCATCCTTCGGTAACTTATGACTATTATCACAAGAATATAAAGGAGTCGCCGAAAAAAGCCTCAAAAGGCTGGGTATGCAAGATATGCGGGTATGTATATGAGGGAGATGTCCTTCCACCTGATTTCATCTGCCCTATATGCAAACACGGCGCTTCGGATTTCGAAAAACTGTAAATCATCTGATGATGTACAAAACTAAAAAATGAGCATTGAATGATAAATTCAATGCTCATTTTTGATATTGGTACTCCCAAGGGGAGTCGAACCCCTGATTCCAGCGTGAGAGGCTAGCGTCTTGACCACTTGACCATGAGAGCCCGTTGTCACAAACGAAAGTATATCATACAATACGATAAAAGTCAAAACACTATTGCTTTTTTATTGAATCTATTTATTTAGCTGTATCAGAAATCAGTTTATATCTGTCCTGCTCAATATCAACGCCGGAGTTTTTCTTATCGTTCTGAAAACAGGCAGCAGCCCAAATACGATATTCAGTCCGTATATCAATAAAAGGCATATAAACAGTATCGAAGGCGTGACGAGAAACATGTCACTGAAATATGTCATTCCCGAAAGCTTATGTAGTATATATGCCATAAGCACAAACCCGGGCAGACTTGCTACAGTGGTTATCGCAAATATCTCCCCTGTAAACATCCGGTATATATCTCCCTTTTTAACTCCTATGGCTCTGTACACTCCTACCTCTTTGACTCTTGACAGGAATGATGCCCGTATTATCAAGTATATCTCTATAAATGAAACAAGCATAACTACACCTGCCATCACTATAGTTGAAAATATGGAAGACCACATCTTGTCCCTGTAGCTTGTCCTGCTCTCCTCATATATATCTCTGACATTTACACCTTCCTCACGGAGCTGTTTTACAGCAGTATCTTTGTCTTCAGGGCATGCTGTTATATTTGTCTTGCTGTTTATAAGACTGTACTTTATCGTATTGTTATTTACCAGCATGAAATCACTATCATACTTATCCGTGTAGTACCCCACCACCTTCAGACTTGTATCATTCACCTTCTGTGATATCGTTTTGTTCAGAGGCATGCTGTCTTTATATTTTTCATTTACTATAGTCTCATAATCATTGACCGGCCATTTTCCCTTACTTAGACTAACCTGTGATTCTTTTAGCGTGTAGTCTATTATATTGCTTTTTTCCGATACACTTCCTGTATCCTCCCCGCTGTTTTCACCATCCTGTGAATTTGCGATAAGGTTGATAAATATATCCTGTGCCGCATAGATACATGGGCTTTCAAGATCCGTCACTCCTACGATAGTCATGTCAGGCATATTAGCCACCTTTACAACACCACCCACAAAGCTCTTTAACGTACCGTATCCTGCCGTTTTAGTCATCTGATCATCTATAACTTTTTTAAGTATCATTTTATCTACAGCTATTTCATTACTGTTTTCAGGAATCCTTCCGTATATCAGGCTTCCTGTGGTAAGTTTGCCATAGTCTGACAGAGATCCCTGTATCAGAGCAGATGCCCATTTTGTCTGGAAATAACCGTCAAAAGGCATGGAAAGCGATATTTTCGAATCACCCGGCATAATATACCTGAAGACTTCATCATTCTCATATTTCAGATATGTATCTACGCTTGTCTTTTTACTCACTATAGTAAGATATGATTTATCTGCTGTAACGAATTCGTCATCAGTTATATTCATTACTCCGCATATGTTGCTGACTGAATATGTTATAAACATGGATGATATAAGAAATCCAACCAAAAGTATCTTTTTGAGTATATTATAATCAGACAGTGCTTTGAATCCTCTGCCGATCATGGCAAACGGACTTATGACAGATCTGTACCTGCGCTGGCCCTCTGCAGCCAGTTTTGATATATCAAAGCTGCTTTTGTCATTATTGTCTCTTGTCAGCTTGGTATAATGAGCATCGACCAGCTCCATGCTGGAATTTTCATCTATGACCTCTATCCTTTCACCTTTTTCCTTTGTTTTTATATATATATTGCCGTTTTTCACAACTATATCCAGCTTTATATCGTCTCCGCTGTCGTTATAGAAATCTATATCGTACTTTCCTGTCCTAAGACGTTTATGATCTCTTATATCTTTAAGATATATCTTGTTCTCTACTCTGTAATCCAGACTGCCTGCACTGTCATTATCCATATCAGAAATGATTTTACCGTCAAGAAGTCTTATTATCCTGGAAGCGTAAAAGCCGGCAAGCTCTTCCTCATGCGTGACCAGTATGACAAGCTTTTCCTCTGAAATAGATTTTATTATATTCATTACCTCAAGAGTGTTTCTGCTGTCAAGATTACCGGTTGGCTCATCAGCTATGACTACAGCAGGATTCTTCACTATAGCTCTGGCTATGCCTACTCTCTGTTTCTCGCCGCCCGACAGCATATCGGCAAATCTGTTGCGATACCTGTACATTCCTACCTTCTCAAGAACGTATGAAACCTTTTGCTCTATCTCATCCGGATCTTTTACTCCCACCATCCTGAGAGCTATCGCGACATTATCGAAAACAGTCATGTTATCGATCAGATTATAATTCTGGAATATATATCCGATATTCAGGTTCCTTATTTTATCTATTTTCCCCGATGTCCTTCCGGTTATCCTTTCACCATTGATATATACCTGCCCGCCGTTTACCTTGTCAAGACCTCCGATTACATTAAGCAGCGTCGTTTTTCCGCATCCGCTCGGACCCAGCAGTGCAATAAGACCCTTGCTTTCCATTTCAAGAGAAGTTTCATTTATTACATGGATTTCATTTTTTCTGTTTTTATTGAAATATTTGTTTACATGTTCCAGTCGTACCATGTCACCTTTCCTCCTCTCTATACGTTCCAATAGCTGTCTTTCTGAACAGGCTCCTTGCGAATTTACCGGAGATAAGATATGCCATAAATATTATTACCACATACAGAATCACATAGTCGTATATATCCATGTACTTGATAAGCCCGGTTATATATTCTGCCTTTACCGCTCCCACATTGACCATTACTATGAATGCAATGAATATAGCATATGCTATATTGACTATAAGCAGCATTTCCACATCAAGTATCCGCTTTATGTTTTTCCTGGCCATTCCCAGCATTCTCAATATGCTGAAATATGATGCCCTGGATCTCAGTATCAGACGTATCACAAAATATGCTATGAAGAAAAGCGCCACTACCAGTATTACTGCCATAGGTACTTTGATGATAGAGGTAAAATCACTGAATATATTTATCAGTGTATCTTTCAGCGGCAAAGTGATGTAGCCCATATTCTCAAGAGCCCCAAGCGTATCTTTAATGGCATCTGTATCCTTCACATATACCGTGACCTGAAAATTTCCCTTATTGAACAGTGTATCATAATCTGACTGGCTAATATATATTGTCCCGTTATTGCTCTCGTAATCAGATACACCTGTCTTTTCCCTAAAGCTCTTTTTATCATAAATATCCGACAGCTTAAGATCTACCGACTGACTGTAGAATATGTTTTCCGCGGTAACGGTTATCGTTTTACCCTCGGCGTCTCCGTTATCATAAAAATTATTAAGCTCTTCAGATCCTATTGCACTGCCCTGTGACACCCTGCTGTTGGGAACTATCCTGTAAAATGAATCGCCCTGCTGATAATGCTGCTCCTTTCCGTTTATCGTCACTTTAACAGTGCTCTCATAATTATAAGTTTCCCGCAGCATATCGCTCATCATCTGATCTGTAACATAAAGATCTCCGGCATATACAAGACTTCCATCATCCTGATCTTTATAACCGAAGCCTACTACTGTTACATTGAGTTCCTTGTCCTCTCCTATACTGATCCTGAAATTTTTATCCAGCAGCTCATCAAGCATGGAATCATCGGAATATCCACGGACTGCCGTTATTATCACTTCATTATCGTTTTCCGGCATACGCCCCTTTTCAAGTGTTCCGCCGAATTCTCCGACAGTTCTCGGATACACTTCATATGAATAATCTTCAGAATCTATATACAATGCACTGTCAAGAAGTATATCGTTGGGTGAAACAGTTCTGATATTTTGCACATTTCCTATCGCTTTGAAATCATCCGCTGTAAACGCAGAACCATCTTTCTTCTTCAGCACGACTCTGTCTTCGCTGTAATTATAAAAATAGTCGTTAAATCCAAGTTTATCTTCCTCTGCCTCCTGGTTGCGCAGTGTAGTATACTGTGATGTTACTGCCGCCACAACAAACAGAAAGACTACAAGCAGCAAAATAAATTTAGGTAAAATGTTAAAAGTGTTTCTTACTCCCAGTCTTATCCTGCTTCCTGCTGTTATATCCCTGTCAGTAATCTTATTATCATCTGACGGTCTTTCATCAGAATATATGTCTTTATTCTCTGATCTGTTCCTCTCTGACAATCTCACGTCTTCAGCAACACTTCCGTCATGCATCTTGATCTTTCTTGTGGCATAAGACGCAAACTGATCATAATTATGTGTTACCACTATCACAAGACGATCCCTTGATATCTCACTCAGAAGACGCACTATCCCTTCAGCTGACTCACTATCAAGATTCCCTGTCGGCTCGTCTGCCACTATTATATCGGTATCTTTTGCAAGTGCTCTGGCAATAGCTACACGCTGCTTCTGCCCTCCTGAGAGTTTTGATACCTTTGTTCTGGTATATGGCTCCATTCCCACAAGCTTTATGATTTGATGGACTCTTCTTCTGATTTCATCCTTTTTGTATCCGTTTATCAGAAGTATGAGCTCTATATTCTGATATACTGTATAGCTGTTTACCAGATTGAAATCCTGGAATATATTACCTATGTATTTTTTTCTATATTCTTCAAAATCAGATGACAGAAAATGACTGGTTTCTCTGCCATCGATATACATTTCACCTTCCTCGTATGAATCCAGACCTGAAATAACGTTAAGAAGCGTGGTCTTGCCGCTGCCGGACTCCCCCGTGATCACGACGAATTCTCCTATGTCAAATTCGAGATTCACCCTGGATATCCCGCTTGCGATCATACCTTTGCTGTAATAATACTTTGAAACGTTTTTTAACTGTATCACCGCTTTTATACCTCCCTATGCGTAAATTATAACATATAAGGAGACATACCGTCATTTGACCTGATCATTTCTATTTTTAAGATTTATTTAATTTTTCTGTATTTCCGATCATTATCCATATACTTTAAATGAGTTTCGCCCCGTTTTCCATCCTGCGTTCACCGCTTTTGATCTCTTTTACTATTTCCTCTATTGCCTCATGCTCGGAAAAATGATATCTGATACCTTCTGTTTCAATATAATCCTCATGTCCCTTGCCCAGCATTATTATAACATCTCCAGGAAATGCATGCGTAACAGCATATGCTATCGCCTCTTTCCGGTCTTCTATTTCCAAATAGTCTCCTCCTGTCTCATTCAGGGTCTTCTTAATATCATCATTTATATCAGACACCTTTTCAAATCTAGGATTGTCGCTTGTCAATACACTAAGGTCAGCCAGCTCTCCTGCTATTCTTCCTATGTCATACCTTCTTATTCTGGAACGGTTACCCCCGCATCCGAATACTGCAACTATCCTGGACGGTCTATAGCTGCGCAATGTCTCCAGAATACTTCTTGTACTTGTTTCATTATGGGCATAATCTATAATCACTGTAAAGTCTTCCGAAATATTAACCATCTCGGCGCGCCCTTTTACATGCACCTCTTCAAGACCTTTCTGCACGTCAGTTTCTGATATCCCCATACTTCTGCACACTGCTGCTGCTGCCAATGCATTGTAAACAGAAAATCTGCCCGGTATGTTCACTTTTCCAGGTCCCTTCATAAGGCCGGAAAACTCAAATTCCATTCCCAATCTGCCGTTTTCTTTAAATGGCCGCACATCCGAGGCGGTAATATCTGCCTTCTTTTCTGCAGAAAAAGTTATCACCGAACATGTATGCTCCTTCAGGATGTCATCGATATACACATCATCTGCATTCACTACTCCCGTCACGCACTGTCTGAACAGAAGGCTCTTACACATAAGATATTCTCCGAAATCCTCATGTTCACCCGGTCCGATATGGTCCGGCGAAATATTTGTGAACACTCCGTAATCGAAGATTATTCCTTCTGTCCTGTTCATCTTTATCCCCTGAGACGATACTTCCATTATAATATACCGGCATCCGGATTTTACCATTTCAGCCATATATTTGTACAGCTCATACGATTGCGGAGTAGTATTGTACGCATATATTTTCCTGCTGCCGGTCATTATCTCGATAGTACCTGATATTCCTGCCCGCTCGCCTGCCGCATCCAGTATGCTCTTTATCATATACATCGTGGTAGTTTTTCCTTTAGTTCCTGTTATTCCTACAGTTATAAGATCTCTTTCAGGATGTCCGAAATATACTGACGATATGAGAGCAAGAGCTCTCCTGCCGGAATACACCTTTATTACCGTTATGCATTCCGGTATCATCTCAGCTTCCTCTTCTCTTTCAACAATGATAGCAGATGCCCCTTTTTCAACTGCATCCCGTATGTACAGATGTCCGTCTGTTTCCGTACCTGTGATACATACAAAAACTGATCCTGGTACAGCTTTTCTGGAATCATAGGCTATATCTGTCACTTCCTTATCCATATCACCCTGTATCAGGATACATTCCATTTCCTCACAAATCTCTCGCAGCTTCATAAATACCCCCTGCCATAATGATATCAGCTTTTATGAGTTCTATGGCAGCTGCGTCGGATCCTGTTTTTCAAGGTGTCTTATAAGTACATGGCAGTCCGGCTATACATTTTCCGCATACTTCAGATCCTGATCCACGAATATTGTCTTCAGGTCCTGATGTATATGAACTGCCGAAATCATTGTATACTGAGGCATTCTTAAGGCATTGCTCAAAACATCTGTTGCGATCGAACCCCTCTGCTGTAAGCGCCTCAGCCGGGCACTTCATCACGCAAAGCCCGCATGAACCGTTTCTCTTATACAGACATGCCTCTTCCTTTTTCGGTTCACCGCCCTTTATATCCAGATCAGTCACTACGGTACTCAATCTTCCTGCACAGCCTTTGTCAGTTATCAGCATATTATTCAGTCCGAATGTCCCTATTCCCGCAGCATATGCAAAATGCCGAAATGACCATCGGCTTATAACCTCGTCTCTATAAAACACTTTGGATTCCGGTGCAACTGCAGCCTTATATCCCAGTTTATGAATGAAATCTGTGATATGTTCATTAAGTCTTGAAAACATTGCATTTGTTTCCTCATAACTCTGAGCCCACTCACTGGAAGCAAGACCCCGCTCTTTATTTGATATCGTTATCCATTCGGCAAAAGGTACAAAATATACGATGACTATTGATGCTTCAGGTATGACTTCTTCCGGCATCTGATGTCTCTCATGCACGATTTCCCTCAGCCGTCTCACATACGGATGCCATACATCCGCAAATCCGACGATCGGATCTTTCCAGATATTTCCCATCTTATTGATTTTATTTTCCTTACCTACAAACGAAACTATCTCATCTGTTATTTTATTTTTCAAAAAATCACTCATAAACAGCCTTCCTTTATCAAAATCCTCCACACAATTTTTCCATCCTGTCATTTACAGAAGGGGCATCTCTTTCATCAGTCATAATGACTATGATATCACCTGCATGAAGTTTTGTTTTCCCCCTGGGTATAAGTTCATCGCTGCCTCTCTGTATGGCTACCAGAAGACAGTTATCAGGCCATTCCACTTCCCTTACAAAACGCCCGTCCGGTCGGGAGCCATGCTTTATAACAAAATTGGCAAGTACTTTCTGTGTAACGCCGTCTTTACCCTCTTCATTTCCCCCCATTCTGCTCAGCAAACGTTCGAGAAGGCTTTCATAAATAGGCTTAGACTTAAGAAGCGTTGCCACTATATATGCAACTATCGAAACTATCGACAGGGATGCCATATGACTTAGTGATCCGGTCATTTCAAAAATAAGTATTATACCGGTAAGCGGCGCTCTGACAATAGCGGCAAAATATCCTGCCATGGCCAATAATACAAAATTATTTACGTATACGGGATCAAGTGCAAAAAATTCTGTCCCTGCTATGGCAAATCCTCCCCCTATAAAACCTCCCAGTACCAGAAGAGGAAAGAAAATACCACCTGGTGCTCCCGAACCGAAACTGACAGCTGAGAACACAAATCTGCCTGCAAGTATAAAAACCACTGTCCCCAGTATCACATCCTCGTGGGTAAGATACTCTATCAGATCATGCCCGCTTCCCAAAAGTTCAGGTGCAGTAAATCCCAGGATCCCTGCCAGCAAAAACGGTATCATTATTTTCCCTGTCGTACCGAGAAATTTTGCCCTATCATATAAAGACTGCACCTTTAACGTGAACCAGTTGTAGAAGGCCCCCAGGAATCCCAGAAGAATCCCCAGCACGACTACCATCCAGTAATGATTTGTTGGCAAAGGTCTTACTATATCGAATCTGAATACCGAGTCTGTTCCCAGTATTAGGGTGCACAGTATATCTGCCGTAAGTGATGCTGTCATCACGGAAGTAAGCACCGACACAGAAAAATTCTTATGTATTTCCTCAAGTGAAAACATTACCCCTGCCAGCGGCGCATGGAATGCGGCGGCAAGACCGGCACTTGCTCCGCAGGTCATAAGAAATCTTTCCTCAGTCTTTCCTCTGTCCATGACCTTTGATATCCCTTTTCCCATCATTGCTCCTAATTGTATTGACGGCCCTTCCCGTCCCAGTGCAAGACCTCCTAAAAGACACAGGAAACCCCCGATAAATTTGGCTGCAGCCACTCTCCACCATAACTGATCAAGACGCCCTGTAACCTCTCCCTCAAGCTGTGGTATCCCGCTTCCTGAAATCATCGGCTCATAAGAAACAAGACGGCTAACGATGATCGCCATCAGCATGAGGACCATGAACCATCCCGCCATATATACGACGCTCCGTGCCGCATATCCAATCATGATATCCAGCCATATGTCAGCATACTCGAGAGCTATCCTGTATAACATTACAAAAAAACCTGCAGCCGCTCCTACCAGTATCCCTTCCCCTATAAGTATCACCTTGAATCTGTCTGCTCTATTGAGCATTCCCGATATATCTTTTTTCACTTTTTCCTCCATTTCCGTGTAGATTATACTACTTTCCGAAGAGGTTTTATAGTAGGCTTATGGTAAAATAAAGCATCATATTGATTTTTGAACATTATATATTCTATAATATATCCGCATCTTTTATAAAAAGGAGGAGCATAAAATGGTCTACGACTGCATAATTATAGGAGCCGGTGCATCGGGCCTTTTCTGTGGAGCCGCGGCAATGCAGCGTATAAACGGACTCATACTGGAAAAAACAGGACATGCCGGCACTAAACTGCTTATGAGCGGCAATGGACATTGTAATATAACACATAGCGGTTCTATAAAAGATTTTATCCCCTGCTATGGAAAAAACGGAGCAAAGATAAGAAAATGCCTGTATAAATATAATAATATATCTCTTATATCTTTCCTTGAAGACAACGGTATCAGAGTGCTCACACGCAATGACGGGAAGGTTTTCCCAAAGTCAATGGATGCAAATGATATACTTGATATGCTAATGAGAAGATCCGGAGATAACGGATTTGATATAAAGTACAAAACACCTGTAGACCGTATAAAGGCTTCGGACAGCGGCTGGCAGGTGATGTCCGGTGGAAATGATTTTACTGCCAGGAATCTGGTTATCGCATCGGGCGGATGCTCATATCCCTTCACAGGCTCTGACGGATCCATGTTTCATGTTCTTGAACGGGATCTTCATATCGATATCAGCTGTCTGAGACCGGCGCTTTCTTCCGTCTGCGTCGCAAATTACCCATACAGTCATCTTTCAGGGATCTCTTTTGAAAACGTGATGATATCTGTATCCGGAAACGGAGGTAAGCATGCAGAAAATCGAGGCGGACTGATATTTACACACTCAGACCTTTCCGGTCCTGCTGTCATGGACATCTCAAAGTATATATCCCCTGGTGATACGATCTCGATCAACTATCTTTATCCGCTTGATAATGTTAAGGTCCTGGAAATACTGAAAAATTCCGTAAAAAAAAGGAGGACTTCCACTTCCAACACGATCTCATCAGAATTCGGTCTTCCTAAAAGACTGTGCAGAAGTATGGTGGAAAGATATGGCGAATCATTGAAAAAACTGGCAGACAAACTGACATGCGAGTCTTTTATCGTATCTTCAGTGTCAGGATTCGACAAAGCCATGGTCACATCAGGCGGCATAGACATTTCACAGCTTGATCTTTCATCTATGGAATTCAAAGATCATCCCGGACTTTTTGCCATCGGAGAAGCACTGGATATAGATGGTATGACCGGCGGCTATAACCTTCAGTTAGCGTATTCATCTGCAAGAACTGCCATCGCTCATATACATTAAAGGTCATCTGAAAATCTAACGCCTGTTGTCTGATATAGCCTTAGCTATCCTTGCAAGACCTTCTTTTACCACTGATCTAGGCATAGCCAGGTTTATCCTTATAAATCCTTCTGCATTATGGACAAACAGCCGGTTTCCGCTCTCCACCAGCACACCTGCCTTTGTAGCAAAGAATCTTGACATATCAGGCTCATCCATACCGCAGCCGTTAAGATCTACCCACAG
>CALCKF010000055.1 GCA_937966095.1 uncultured Eubacterium sp. | reverse complement strand
GCCGTCCTCTGTAACGATCTCTTCCTTGCTGTTCTTGTCGGCTTCGACATCCGTATCGGCAAAATCGAAAACCATGATCGCGCCTGCCACTACCACAGCAAAAAGAGCCGCGATCCCTGCGATCCTCCTGTGCCGCCGCTTCTTGCGCTTATCCGCATCGGATGCAAGTTTTTTAAGTCTGTCCGGAGTCAGGATCCCGGTCTCATATCGTTCCAGATCTCTGTCTGTAGCATCCGATACGATCTCTTTCAGAGTCCTGTTGTTTCTTTTGGCTTCACTCATTGCGATCTTCCTTTCCCATCATCAGGAAATAATTGTCCCTCAGCTGCTTCAGGCTCCGTCTGTAAATACTCTTTTCCGTATTTATATTTATGTTCAGTATCCTCGCTATCTCGGAATGCTTATATCCGCCCCAGAACCTCATCCGCAGTATACGCCTGTTTATATCGGACAGACTGTTTATTAGCCTGCCCGCAAGCTCTCTTTCCTCGGCTTCCTGCATTATACTTTCTACAGTCATTTCATCTGCTATAGTATCAAAAGCGTCTATCTCGCCCGCTTCTGTATTTATCATATTGGATATTTCCATACGTCTGTGGCGTTTGCGGAAATATCTGCTTGCTCTGTTACTGGCGATAGCCTTGAGCCACGGCATGAGTTTTTCAGGATCTTTAAGACCCTCTATACCCTTGAAGGCATCTATAAATACTTCGGTTGCGAGATCTTCGATATCATCCTCATCCACTCCCATTATCTTCATTAAACGGACCACATAAGGATATCTGTCGCATAGCTCTTCCAACAATTTATCTCTGTCTAACCTGCACACTTCTTCATTCCTTATTCACGATGCTTTCCACATAAAGTCTTGCTATCTTCTCCATACATCCCAGCTGCTGGACCGAACAAACACTAAGCGAGCCCAGTATATTCTCACTGAGCATCTTTTTCTTCTCCTCCTTCGGCATATCGGCATCATTGCCTTCAAGTATGAAATCCGCACTTACGCCAAGTATCTGCTTAAGTTTATACAGATTTTTAAGAGATACGCCCTTTTCTCCGTACTCTATATCCGCAATAAACTTTCCTGTTACCGAAAGATGCTTGCCAAGTTCATCCCTTGACATGTTAAGAGCTTCTCTTCTTGCCCTTATCCTTGCTCCCATTTCTTTTTTATTAAGCTCTCTGAGTTCCATGCTCATACTTTCCCCTCTGTAAGTTGTTTGTCTTTCCTCTTATAGTTTAATGCCCCTGTTTCATCAGGCTTTTATCTTTAAGGGGTTTTAATATTAACTTTTAGAGGTGTATTCTGTCGGGAGCCCGATTTATATGGAAAATTTTTTAATTTTCGGATAAAAAATGCAACTTTTTGTCTCATACACTACTCTTATTATATATCTATCGCAAAAATTATCGAATTTTGTCGAAGGAGGATAACAGCAAATGCGAGTACAAGAGAACAAACGCCGAAAAGAAATGTATCAGGCTCACAAGCATATAGCCAGGAATCTGCGGCTGCTGAGATACATAAAGGGCATCAGCCAGGAACAGGCCGCAAAACTTTTCCATATGTCAAGATCCTGTTACTGCCATCTGGAAAGCGGAGCTAAGGTGCCGGATCTTATCACTATTTACCGTATTTCGGAATATTTCGATGTGAGCCTTGATTATCTGCTTTCCTTCGATATAACAGACCATATCCTTTCGCTTCTGAAAAGAGATGAAACTGAGCTGGAGGCTCAGAATTTCATAGAAAAATATCTGAAGCTGTCCCACGGAGCGAGGCAGCAGATCAATACCAGGATAGAATCTCTTGCGGACAAGGAACACGGTTCCAATCTTTTTCCATGGGATTACAGTGAGGCAGAGGTGATATGATGATAATGGATCTTGAAATGATAAGCCGAAATCTCAAGCTTCTGAGAACGATACACGGAATAAGCCAGGAAACTCTTGCGGCCACCATATGCATAACACGCTCCACATACTCCGCGTATGAAACAGGTGCAAAGATCCCTGATCTGCAGACTCTTGACGCCCTGTCCGCCATATACGATATAGGTTTTGAAAGTCTTGTGAACCACGATCTTTCCAAAGGGATACTCAACCGTATATATTTTGGCAGTGAACCGCAGCTGGCAGAAATACTAAACAGCTATGAAAGCCTGTCGATAGCGGCCAAAAACATAGTAAAGGAAAGACTTGACATACTTCTCGAAAGGGAATCCATATTCTACGACGAATACTCCGGTCCCAAAAAGACAGGAAAATAAGATATGATATCACATGAACAGCATCAATATAATATTGATGGAAAGCGGGACCGTAACGATGGAAACTACCGTGCTGAGAAACAATGCCTTGCTTGACGGGCCCGGATCAAGGCCTTCCTGTTCCGTAAGCATCGATACAGTAGCGGCCGTAGGAAATGTTATCCCCAGCACTACTATAGCTTTTATCAGATTGTCTATAGGGAGAAAATACATCAGTCCGGCGGTTATCGCAGGCAGCAGCAGCAGCTTAACAATACCGGATTCGATTATCACACGACTCTTGACAATATCCATGAACCTGTATCCCACCAGACTGGATCCTATGAAGATCATTGCCATAGGAGTGGATATGTTGCCCAGATACATCAGGTATTCGTCGACTGCTTCAGGGATCATACCTCCCATGAGGCTTATTATAAATCCTATGATCAGAGCCAGTATGTTAGGATTCAGCATCAGCTTGAGAGTAGCCTTGAAAAATCTCTTAGGCGTGGCTTTTCTCCTGTCTTCATAGTTTCTTCGCAGCAGCTTCACTCCATATGTAAAGATAAAGAAGTTCATGGCTGCATTATGAGCCAGCATCAGAAGCAGCCCCATATCACCGAAAAATATAAGGGCTACCGGAAATCCCATAAAACCGTTGTTGGGAGAAGCCATGGAAAATTCCAGTATGTTGGCTTCTTCCACAGGGAACTTCCTTAATTTAGCATAGTAATAACATATAACCCCGTAAAGATAGAAGCAGGCCAGGCTGATGACAAAGGTCATCAGGAACGACACTATTATCTCATGGGTCATATCCAGACCGCCTATGTTATGTACGATGAGACAAGGGTATGCAAAATAGACGATAAGCTTATTTATGCTGTGGTTCATCTTATCGTCGATAAAATTTATCTTTCTCAGGAACCATCCTGTAAACAGGATAGCAAAGAGAACAAAATATTTCGCGTACATTCCTTCTTCTCCTGCTCTTCAGCTGACAGATGCAGCATGTGCTGCCTAACCGTAATAAAGGTTGTTGGTTATATATTCCGGATCGCTGGTCACATCTATACCCAATGCTTTAAGTGTGGTTTCATCTTTATCGCTCAATATAGCCGTACAGTGCGCCTTGCATCCTCTAAGACACGGCAGCTTCTCCAAAGCAGCCTCAGCCGAAGGGTTCGTTGCCGCTGATATGGTAAGTGCTGTAAGTATCTCTTCACAGTTGAGGCTGGTCTTGTCTGCCATGAGCACCTTGGTCTTCAGTTCCTGGATGCTCCTCAGAATATTAGGTGATATGAGATGTATCTCATCCGCCATCCCGCTCAGATATTTGATCGAATTAAGTATGGCGGCGGCGGCAGCCACCATCCTCCTGGAACTGCGCCCGGTGATAATCGTCCCGTCCTTCATTTCCATAGCCATGACTACGACATTGACATATCTCTCATCACATTCCTTCTTCTGCTCGGCATATTCCCTCGCCGGCAGGACTACCTTGCGGTCCTCCACAGAAAGAGACATCTCGTCCATGAGGAGCTTGACTCTTTCCAGTGTTTCATTGTCTATCTTTCCCTTTTTGTAATCACACTGGGCTATTATATATCTTCTGATTATTTCCTGGCATGCCGCTTCTCTTACGACATCATCGTTTATTATGCCGAAGCCTGCCCTGTTGACCCCCATATCTGTAGGAGACTTGTATTCAGCTTCCTCTCCTGTTATCTTTTCGATTATCCTCTTTACAACAGGAAATACTTCAAGATCCCTGTTGTAATTGACAGCCATCTGTCCATAGGCTTCCAGATGGAACGAGTCTATCATATTGACATCCTTAAGATCGGCTGTTGCCGCTTCATACGCCACATTGACAGGGTGCTTGAGAGGTATGTTCCAGATAGGGAAAGTCTCGAATTTTGCATATCTGACCTTTACCCCTCTCCTGTACTCATGGTAAAGCTGTGAAAGACATGTGGCCAGTTTGCCGCTGCCTCCTCCGGGCCCGGTGACTACCGCGAGAGGTTTGGTCACTTCTATGTAAGGATTTGCTCCGTAGCCCTCATCACTCACGATGGTATCCACATCGGTTGGGTATCCTTTGGTAAATCTGTGCCTGTATGTCTTTATACCTCTTCTTTCCAGCCTGTTGATGAACTTGTCCACAGCTGGCATATTATCCTCATATCTTGTCACCACCACACTGTTTATCTCCAGATCGTATTTTCTGAATACGTCTATGAGCCTGAGAACTTCAAGATCATACGTTATGCCGAAATCCTGTCTGGTTTTATTGGTGGTTATATCTCCCGAGAAAATGCACATTATTATCTCCACCTGATCCTTAAGCTTCTGGAGCAGTTTTATCTTGGCATTCTCGTCAAATCCCGGAAGAACTCTCATGGCATGCTTGTCCTGCACCAGCTTTCCTCCGAATTCCAGATACAGCCTTTTACCGTCGCCTTCCTCTATCCTTTCAAGTATATACTTGGACTGTTCTTCAATATATTTTTCCGCGCTGAAACCTATATCCATTTGTACCTCCCCAAACAAGCTGAATTACTACAAATATATAATGGCACATGTCAATGTTGTCACCACCATCACAGCGATTATCGCTATGGTTATTATCCTGATCGTTTTTTTGCTCATCATGATCTTTCCCTCCCCTCTTACATCAAGGTTATGTTGATCTTGTTCCTTCCTTCCAGCAGCCCTTTGAGACTGATGCTGTAATCTATATCTATATGACCGTCACCATGCTCAGACAAAGTGTTTTCCAGTTTATTGGTAAGCACCTCCATCTCTATGGCGCCGAAAGGCGTTTCATAAACGCCGGTATAGCGCTTGCCTTTCTGGAAATTTATCTCACTGTTATTTCCCGCCCCCTTGCAGAACCTCTTCATCTGGACCTGATCGCCCTTTAATTTCAGTCTTGTCTTGCATCCCGGTATCCCGGACAGTTCACTTTCCTCATATATAAGATACAGGCTGTCTCCTCTCTTATAC
>CALCKF010000054.1 GCA_937966095.1 uncultured Eubacterium sp. | reverse complement strand
ACCTTCGGCCATGACTTCCTGCCCGTTTATTCTTACCATATATCCTGCCTCCCTGTCTTGATATACCTGATAATACCACACTTGATATAAACAAAACGGGAAGCTGCTTTCAGGGCAGCTTCCCAAATACTTTATACTTGATATGTCTACTGTATTGTATCACTTCCCTACGTTGGCATTATCCAAATCAGGTAATGGGTCGAAGGTCCTACCTTCCTCTCAGCCTGTAACACAAGCTCCCCCTACTGTTTAGTTTTCCAAATTATTATAACGCTGTGTCCATAAAAATGCAAGCATTTTCATCATTTCATATCATAGCGTCAGTCATTCTTATTACACTGTCCAGACATTCTAATGAGGTGATATACTTCAGCTCACCAGCCATTTCCCTAAAATCACTCCTGCCAGGCAAAGAAGTATGCTTGCTGTTATATATGATGCAAACAACATCAGCTTTCCGCTTTCCAGAAAACCGAGCGCTTCCAGAGAAAACGTCGAAAAAGTCGTGAATCCTCCGCATATCCCAACTTTTAAAAACAGCATCGCAGTTTCGTCAAGCTTCCCATAAGAGTCTGAATAACTCATTATGATACCTATCAGCAATGCACCGAGAACATTGGCAATGAGAGTATGAAACGGTATCGAACCTCTGCTAAAAAAAGGAACCAGTCCTATCATATAACGGAACACAGATCCTATGAAACCTCCTGTGCCTACAGCAAGAATGTTGATCCACATATATACTATTCTCCTTTTTGTAAATATCTGCCCCCGCCTTTTCCCGAAAGATCTCCGGAATCACTCCGATCCGGCCGGCACAGGAGCCAAAGAGCTGCTATCGTTACCGCAAGCCCGCATACAGAAAGCACCGTTGGCATTTCAGCGAAAAATATCATACCGAATATCATAGCAGCTGCCGGTTCGCTTCCTGATGCGAGGATCGAAACCTTTCCTGTATCCACATATGACAATGATAATGTATACAGCACATAAGGGAACACAGATGTACACAACGCATTGATCACTATGAACAAGCTGTTTCCCGCAGGAGCCTCAAGTATAAAATCCCCTATCATCATCCAGTCTGCAAAAGGCGCAAGTGCCAGCACACCGGTCAGCATACTGTAAAAGGTTATGGTAAAAACGTTGTAGCCTTTCTTCATGGTCATTTTTGAAAAAACACTATAAAGAGCGTAAAAAACAGCTGCAGCTATTCCCGCTAAGATACCGGATACAGATAGTACCGGGCCCTCTCCGCTTTCAAATACTCTGCTGACTAATGCACAGCCAATGACTGCAAACATGGTGCATAGCAGCTTTTTAGCTGTTATCTTCTCCTTTAACACCACAGAGGCCAGAAGCATGACAAATACCGGTGTCAGGCTAAGCAGTACGGCAGCCAGTGACAATGTCAGTCTTGTCATCGCTTCATTATAACACAGGTTCAGACCGATTATCCCGACAGCTCCACATAATATAAACAGCCATACATCTGCGGCCTTTATCCTGAATGCTTCTCTGTCAAAAATCAGCATACCGACAGAAAGTATGGCGGAAGCAACTATTATACGAAAAAATATCACTGTATTGTTATCGAAACCAAATCCATAAAGAGCCCGTACGAAAATACCTGCAGATCCCCACATCGCTCCTGATATCACGGGAATTATCACCATATATTTCTTCAAATATTTCACCTCGCAAGCACCATGCTTCTTATCACAACAGATAACATATCATAAAGACGCTTCTTTATCAATATACATATGATAATCGGTCCGGTCAAAAGTTCCCTCCGCTGCAATATTATGTCTTGCATAAACAGCCTTTTTTTGTTATATTATAAAAGTATCGTGTTCTAACAGAACAGCAGATGCAATATCCCGGAGGATTGACCGAGTGGCTAAGGAGCTCGCCTGGAAAGCGAGTAAGGTGTAACAGCCCCGCGGGTTCGAGTCCCGTGTCCTCCGCCAGTAAAAAAACGCTGAAATTAATTGATTTCAGCGTTTTTTCTATTAATGTAAGGGGAAGGGCATAAAAACTGTCTCCACCATATAAATAATGTAGACCTTTATGTTACTGTTTCATTCGTCTCATGCCGCTTACAGCGATAAATACCGCAGCTGCAGCAGATGCCAGCATACATGCGATCCATATCAGCGGTTCATTGCTGTCGCCCGTTTCAGGCACCGGATCATTTTTTATGCTGTCATCTGCAGATGATGCGCCTTCATCACCTCCGCTATTGCTTTCTGTGATGCCGGCAAAATACTGCATATCCGAAACGCTGTCTTTATTTACTGCAGTTTCTTTAACGAACGGCGAGCCGTCTATCTCCTGAGCTTTCTTAAACAGTTTTTCGAGCATCATTCCTATCATCTCTTCCGGTGTATATTCGGGCATATATTCAGGTACGTCTTCTTCTCCTACCGTCTCAAGCGTCTTTACTGTTATCTTTTTACCCTGCTGAGGTGAAGCTGTAAGGTCCCCGCTGTAGTTCACACCGCTAGTTCTCCCTAATGCCTGAACGCTCCCGCTTTCGATAATGATATTGCCGCCCTTTTCATTTTCCGCCACCGCATTCATTCCCAGATTTTCACCGCCATAAGAATTGAACCCTAAGGCATTAACTGTTCCACACTGTATTATGATGTCGCCCCCAGAGGTTTCTATGCCGGCACACATTTCTCTCGCAGCGCCGCCTAAAGCATAAACATCAGTGTCTTCACCGGAGATCGTGACATCGCCGCCGTCACTGAAGATCCCTCTGCTGTAACCGGGCTCGACTCCATCTATGCTGTTGGATTCCGGTGCAGCCATGATTTCACCACCATATATAAAGATATTTCCTTTGGCAGATATGCCGCTGCCTGTAGCGCCTCCATTGAGAGAAGTTGTGGCGTAAACATATCCGTTATTTATAGTGATATCTCCGTTACTTGCGGCTATGCCGGCGCTGCCTCCTGTATTAACGCTTCTCCCTCCTGAGGCATATACATTGGAACTGATGATGATATCACCGTTTGCGCTGTTTATACCGTAGCTTTCATAGGACGCATAACCCGAAGCCTCTATATTGCCACCGTTGATTATGAGATCGCCCGCGGCGCAAATACCGCTGCTTATTGAATTATCACCAGTTGTATACCCATAGGTTTCTTCACTCTGATTGGCTCTGACGGTTCCTCCGTTTATGACCACTGATCCGGTTTCTGTATATATCCCTATAGACTCGTTCACGGCCTCGTTTCCTGAAGCAGCTACAATGGTATTATCCCCGCTTATGGTTATATCGCCATATGAACTGCAGATGCCGCCGCTGAAGACCGCAGCTCCAGAATCTTCGGAAGAGAGGGCTTTACTCAGGCTTGTGGCTGATACGTGGCCGCCGCTTATATCTATATTATAGCTTGCATGGATTGCGGTGCTGGTATTAGCAGTGGAGGAATAGGCCTCAAGTGTCCCGCCGGTAACGGATATTTCTCCAAGAGAAATTATTCCATAGCTGTAAGTGTCATCTTCATCAGACGAGCGAACAGCCTCTCCGCCGGAAGCCTTGACAATCCCGCTCTCCACTTTGAGACCGCAGGAATCATCACTGCTGCTTCTTGCGATATAGATACCGATAGAGGTATCTGCAGAGCCATCGATTCCATCATTATAAGAGGCTCCCGATACGGTAAGGCGGCCCGTGCCTGAAGCCTCGCCATCTTTTATTGTAAGAATGCCGCCGTTGCTGATGACGCCGAAGCTTTCCAGAAGACCCGCAGATCCTTTTATATCTCCTTTTACAATGTTTTCCCCATCCAGGACGATGGTGGTGTCTCCGGATGTGACGATGCCAAAGGTGTTCTGTGCCGCAATATTGGCATTTCTAAGATACAGGACGCCGTCTTCATATTTTATATTGTAATTTGTTTCATCGGCATTTTCATATGATACAGCTCCGCTATCATCTGTTACAGCATATTCCGCTTCTCCGGAAGATTCAAGTCTTTGTCCTGATATTTCAACATAGCTGTCACTGCTTCCGGCAAATGCATCCCCCGGTATCATGGCCAGAGTAAGGCAAAGACAGGCCATGATCGGCAAAATTCTTTTTTTCATCATTTACTCTCCATTCTTTTTTCTCTGGGATCAAAAAGGACTTAATAGCAGACAGATTAAAAAATCAGTATAATGTCATAACAGCTTGTCCGCTGTCCTCTCCCTTAAGATTGCAGTTGATTTTTTGCATTGATATTCCTATATTATTTTATTATACAAAAAGAAAGCGATGCTGCCATCGCCCATTCAGGAACAAAAATGGGTATATGAATCTGCCGGAGATGCAGCTTATGCAAATTCATATCCATTCAAATGAAAACGTGACCTTTATCATCCATATCAGTGAGATCATTTATACTTTTCATGCTAAACTGCTGTAAAATACACGATCACACTTCAAGCATAAATATAAAAACTTGCACATTTGCTTTAAGATAAGGGAAAAATTTTGCGGGCAGCTTTACATAATGAGTGCCCATGAATTTTAATACAGAGACATTTTCAGTTCGTTCGTGCGAACTTTATATGATAAAGGCAAAATAAAAAAGTAGGTATCAGATACCTACTAAAAAGCTTTTTATTAAAGCTGACCTCTTCTTATTATTTCACCAATAAGAAAAGAGCAGTCTTCAAAAGACTTTTTTATGTTTTTAAATAATCTTGTAGCGCTCATATTTATCGCCTCATTTCTTTGCTACATTATTATTATAGCACGCTTTTTCTGTTTTGTACAGGATTTAATACAATATATAAAGAATCAGCAAAATTATTTCCATTTCCCTCTGACTGTATAGATACAAAAAACAATATAGATGTGTTCAGACAGCTTTTTTGTGTTGCCAAAAAACACTTTTATATCATATTGACAAATCAAATTCCCATAACTATGATGGATATACAGTCTGGCAAGCAGCAATATGGAGGAAAAATGGATCGTCACACATTAAAAACTGAAAAAGCAACATTTACAGAAAAACTCGGATATGGTATCGCCGCCCTTGGCGATGCCATATCATATGGTTTCGTCGGCACTTTTTTTCTCTTTTTCCTTACAACCGTAGCTGATATATCACCCGCCATATCAGGAGGTATCGTTGCGATAGGATCAGTGTGGAATGCCCTGTTCAATCCTCTGATCGGCTTTTGGGCAGATAAAGTCAATACCAGATTCGGTCGCAGAAGACCTCTGATACTGTTTTTTTCAGTGTTTCTGGCAATATCACTTTTTCTAATGTTTACCGATATAGATATTCCGCTGTCGGCAAAGCCTATATATTACGGATTCATGATGATAATATTCTGGAGCAGCTTCACCGGCTTTTTCGTTCCTTACTGCGCTCTGGGTGTAGACTACGCATCCGATTATGATGAAAGAACATCTATACGATCCTTTGCATCCTTTTTCAATATGGTAGGAAATCTGTTCTGCATGGTCATGCCTACATTGATAGTCGATTTTCTGGAAAGTAAAGGGCTGTCCACGTCCGGAGCCTGGTCAGCTACAGGAGGATTGCTCAGCATCATAACATTTATTACGATAGCAGTAACGGTGGCTGTATCAAAAAAAAGAGACATGCCAATGGAAATAAAAGAAAAGCCTCCAAGGCAGAAGCATATAATCCTGAGCATATTCAAAGAGTATATATCTATAGCAAAACTCAAGCCTGTGAAATATCTTGTTGCTGCAAGCCTTTTTTCACTCATTACATATACTATGATAATGTCAGACCTTATATATTACCTTACATATAACAAGGAGCTTTCAGCAGTCGGAATATCCCTGTGTCTTTTTACTCGTTCCGCTCTTGGTATACTTTCTATACCGATAGTAGGATCTGTCTCAAAAAAAACAGATAAGCGCATTGCCTTGATCGGCTGCTACATATTCGGGACAGCAGGAATGGTGATGGTAAGACTGACTGATATACCTGGACTATCGGGCATCCTGATCTATATGTTCTTTGTCACCGTATGCACTGCTATATACTGGCAGATAATGCCATCGATCTTTTATGACATCTGCGAATATGACGAAAAAACAACAGGGAAAAAAAGAGAAGCGACGATCCTTTCATTTCAGGGACTTGTCGAAGCTGTCGCTGTAGGAATAGGAGGTCAGATACTGGGGGCGATCCTCCAGATCGCCGGATTCGATGGGGACAGTTCAGTCCAGACTTCTACCGCAATGGTATGGATAGAAAACTCCACTACTGTAATACCTGCAGTATTCATACTGGCTGCTGTTTGGGCACTGTACAAATATCCGTTAAGGCGAGAAAGCAATAGTAATATAAATCAGCATCATTAAAAAGCATTCAGGAAATTGCAATCAAGCAAATCAAAAATCGGAGCCTGACATATATTATAAAAATATGTTGAGCTCCGATAGCGCATATTTTATTTCTTGAATTTTTCCATTATATCTTTATTAGTATCGAGGTCAGGTTTCGCATCTTCAGGTAAAAGCGTTTTATATTTTCTGTTACCCAGACGTGTCTCAAGTTCCTTTTTCGCTCTGTCAAGAAGAGCTTTGTCTGTAAGTGCATCATACGCGGTCAAGGCAAGCAGCTTTGAAGATGTCACCATCGTCTTCATCCCCACTTCAGAACCTGCAAATTTGCATACTGACCAGCTATGTCCTGCTGTTTCAATAGAAGGACATAAAGCAAGATTGAAAAATCCAACAGGGGCATACCAGCTGTATTCGGAAGAATCCGTTACAGGCATACTGCCTTCCTTAGGTTTCATTACACTTCTGTCATAGCCCGTGACTTCACATCCGACAGCTTTCTGGACTTCTTTTGCATCAATCTCATCCTTTTCACTGTAATCTACTGTTCCAACTATCTCAAAATTCTTTTCTATCGCAAGAGATAGTTCTCTGTTGGGGATCATATCGTGGGTGGCCGTTATCACTTCTTCTTCCACGGTAGTTCCTGTTGCCTGGGCACATCCATAGGCACAGTTTCTTACCCTTTTCATTACATCTGCAGCCATTTCCGCATCTTTTAATCTTCCCACTATCCATATCGTCGACTTTGCCGGTACAACATTTGGAAAGCTGTTTCCAACGTCAGGAAATACATAATTCAACGTAGAAGGAGAAGTTTCTGTCCCCGGTCTGATATGCTCTCTCAGTATTTCCAGTGCATGACCCATCAGCATCGAACTGTCAAGCGCGCTTATCCCCATCCATGGAGCATTTCCGTGAGCATTCTTTCCATAAAAATGATATTTGACATTAAAATATGCATTGGTATCGCAATAACCCGGTGAATTGAAATTTGCCGGATGCCAGTCTACCACCGCATCAAGGCCATCAAATAATCCTGCTCTTGCCATATATGGTTTTCCTATGCACAACTCTTCTGCAGGAGTTCCGAACACTTTTATGGTCCCTTTCAGACCTTTTTCCTCCATGAGTTTTTTCAGAGCAACTGCAGCCTGGACACCACCAAGTGCTAAAAGATTATGGCCGCATCCATGTCCTGGAGCAAAAGGCGTGATAGGTTCTTTTGTGTTGGAATCATTTTTCTGGCTCAATCCTGGCAAAGCATCATATTCCGAGCTGAATCCTATGACAGGATCCCCTTTTCCATATGTTGCTACAAACGCCGTTGGAATATCTGCAACTCCAAGTTCTACATCAAATCCATTATCCTCTAATAATTTTGACAGGCTCCTGCTTGCTTCATATTCCTGCATGCTCAATTCCGGATTTTCCCATATGTGCATAGATGCCTCAATAAAGATATCCTTATTTTCATCAATTATCTTTATCAGCTTTTCTTTATCTTCATTCAAATACTTATCGTCCATATCAAAACCTCCGGGCCAACATGATCATTCTTTCTTTTCTTTGGCCTCTTTCACATATTTAATTATTTTTCTGCTTGCGGATGACTGACTGATACCAAGTGCGTCCGCAACTTTATAACTGTTTTTATATTTTAGATATGCTATTGAAATCAATTGTTTTTCTACCGACTCGACAGCAGAATTAAGAGGTATTATTTCATTGATGATAACCCCTTGCGACTTGACTGGCCTTCCATCCATAAATCTTGCCGGTAAATCAGTTTCTGTAATAACACCCTTTCTGTCAATCACTACAAGACGCTCTATGATATTCTCCAGTTCACGTATATTGCCCGGCCATGAATATGAGATCAGCATATCCATAGCTTCATTGGAAATCACTGTATTTTTTCCATGGTCGTTATTGCTGTTATGCAATGTTGATTCTATGATTACAGGAATATCATCTCGCCTTTCTCTCAGCGCAGGAATGTAAATAGGCACTACATTGATACGATAGTAAAGTTCTTCTCTGAATTCCTCATTTGCTATCATATTTTCAAGATTTTTATTAGTAGCTGTAATAAGCCTTATATCTATATCAATGGATTTTTCTCCGCCTACTCTCTTAACCTGGCGATTTTGCAATGCCTGAAGAAGCTTCGCCTGGAGATTCAGAGGCATGTCTCCTATTTCATCCAGAAACAATGTACCTCCGTCAGCCAGTTCCATAAGACCCTTCTTTCCATTTGCATTAGCCCCGGTAAATGCACCGGCCTCATACCCGAAAAGCTCAGATTCCATCAGAGAATCAGGTATTGCCGCACAGTTTATCTCCACAAACTCTCCATCTTTTCTAAGGCTTTTATCATGTATATATCTTGCCAGAAGGGATTTTCCCGTACCTGTCTCTCCCGTTATCAATATACTTGAGTTAGTAGGCGCCACTACATTTGCTATATCTACAACTGATTTCATAGCACTGCTCTTACAGATCATCTTTTTATCTGCATTCTCAAAACTTACTGAATCATTATTATTGTTATTTTCCAAAAACTCTTTCAGTTCCACCAGCTCGTTCACAAATCTCGCGTTGCTCACAACGTATTTTATGTTCCCATTTTCATCAAATATGGGTGTTGATATCGCCAGTGCATTTCCTCCCTGCCCGTTCTGCATTACGCATACTCTTTTTTTCTCTTTTATAGCTAGCATTATAGAAGAAGGTCCATATAAGCCCTCAGATACCAGTTCATTTGTTGAAATGCCGGTTATGTCTTTAGAACTTATACTGCTTCTTTCAATAAAAGCATTATTTGCTTTGAGAAACACCCCTTTGCTGTCTGATATGTTGAAACTGTCGGCAGAATTATCTATTGCGAGATTAAGCATAATATTTTCTTCCTTCAATCCCTTCAGTCTATCGATCAGCTGCTCGTCTGAGCTGTCAGGGGAAATATCCAATATGCCCGCAATGGTTCTTTTAAAATTATCCATAATAAACTCCCGCCTGTGTTTTGAAAATATACATTAAACGATCTGTCCCTGTACGCGACCGCAATTACCAGTTGTGACGCTTTTTATTTATTACAAAACATATCAGCCTTACAACTGCTGCGACCAGAACACCTATTGTTGCAACTGCCCAGAATGAAGTATACGTCCCGGTAGCATCAAAAATCTTCGCTGCGATCATACCTCCGAACGCGCCTCCGATACTTGTAGCCATATTGGCCATACCTACCAATGTACCATAATCTTTTTCTCCAAACATTCCATTGATAAGAAGAGGTGGCACTACAGTTATAGAAGGACCACCAAGACAATAACATAATATTACTACATATACTAGTACACTTGGTGATGACGGCATAACGAACAGAGTGATAAACGTACATGCAAATATGACCGTAGATACAACAGCTCCCGCTTTTATTCCCGTTTTATCAATAAATGCACCGATGACAGGTTTACCTAAGAGTAATGATCCGAGCATCAGCCCATGCAATGATGCTGCTTTTGCCGAATCTATACCGCATTCCACAAAAAATCCTACTGAATTTGCAAGAAGTGCTGATGATGCAAACACCACAAGAACACATGACAGCAATGCCAGCCATAACTCCGGAGTTTTCTTTGCTTCACTCAGAGATATACCTCTTTTTTCCGCTCCTGTATCAACTTTTTCTTCTTCAACTTCGCCCATTCTGACAAAACCTTTGCTTTCGGGCGTCTTAGCACCAAATACAATGCAGCAAGGAATAAGTATAACCAGATATACTGCAGCTAAAACAAGATATCCCATTCTCCATCCTGAGCTTGCTATAACTGCGTTCAATACAGGAGACAGGATCATTCCGCCAAGACCGCTTCCAATGAATGCTATGCCTGTAGCAGTTCCCTTTATCTTCCCCCCGAACCAGTTGTTGATGATTATAGAAACAGGCATAGGAGCTGTACCGGCAAATCCTATCCCTAATATAAGAGCGAAAATATAAAATGTCATAAGGCTATTTGCCATAGAAAATCCGACATACCCAATTATACCACAGGCACATGAAATAACGAGCCATAACTTCATATTGCCTTTAGCCATTATTTTCCCCAATATAGGTGAGGCTATCACACATGTCAGTGAAAGCAGCGTGAGATATGTCATCCAGTCACCTCGTTCAAACCCAAGATCCTCGGTTACCGGTATAGCAAACACACTTGTTAGTGACACAAATCCTACATAAGCAAAAAGCATCAGAACAAAGCCCAATAGAACTACATACCATCCAAAAAAGAATCTACCATTTTGCTTAAAGCTAATATCTTTCATATTTAACCTCCTAAAAATTATTTGCAATTAATAATTGCAATTAATATGCCAAATAATTTCGTTTTGAAAAACAGAAAAAATGTTGAAAATACGTATATTTTTATTTTTCCTAAAATACCTTTTTTATATCTTTAAGTCTTTTCTGGGTCACAAATATTTCTGAATTATCAAATTATTTAATCAAATGACTGTTTTCTGCCTTTTCCAGCAATGACCCACAAATGGGTTCATAAGTCATCTGCGGGTCATTATTTTCATGTGATTCAATATATGGTTATAAACGTTTCAAAACCCCTGTAATATATCTATAAACACGGTCATAAGATGCCAACTCCATTTCTTCAAAAGGTGTATGAAACTTATAAGTATTCGGCCCTATCCCTATGATGTCCATATCACCTCCCATTCCGTCTATTATCGTACCCACATCTGTTCCTGCATGTATATGCTTCGGTTCCAGATCTTTTCCGGTCATTTCTTTATATACTTCCTGGTAGATGTTATACATATTTTTTTTCTCTGCAACATATCCGGAATACCCGAAAGCCTTTTTCCATTCCACATCATACAGACCGTTATATATATCCATCTGTTCCATAAGAGCTTCTATATGGCTTTTCATGCTGCTTCTGTATTGATATCCTACAATCACTTCACTTTCGGAAAATCTTATTGTTCCGAGGTTTCTGGATGTCAACGGAAAAGACGGATCTTCAAGGGACGTTGCCAACGTTCCTGTAGGCAGCAGCAGCACCCACTCTATCAACTCTTTTGAACTACTGCAGCTTATACCACGCTCTTTATCATACGCTTCTGTTATACTGATCAGAATATCAGGGTCATGTTTTCTCAGCTCAAAACTAAAATCTCTCTGTATATCCTGTATTTCCTCACGGAGATCTTCCAAACAGGCATCACATGCGAATATTATTTCGGCATGCTCAGGTATATTGTTTCTTATATCGCCCCCGGCAAACGATGTTATCATTACATCATGCTTTCTCATAAGTTTCCTCATTGCCCTGGCTATCAGATGTATAGCATTGCCGCGTCCCTGGTTTATATTAACTGCTCCGTGTCCTCCCTGAAGCCCTTCAACGGTCATGATATATGACTGCCCTGCTATATCAGATAGTTTTACCGTTTTTATCAGATCGCCTCCTACCACAGTGGTGGTTGACATTTCAGGCCGCCCTTCTTCCATACTGTCAGTGAATATAAGTCTTTTTGCAGACAGCTGAGAATAATCAAGATGCTGAGGTCCGATAACACCGACTTCCTCCTGCACAGTGAAAAGCGCTTCAATCGGAGGATGTTCAAGAGTCTCGTCATCCAATATTCCCAGCATATACGATATCCCGTGTCCGCAATCAGCTCCTAAAGTAGTCCCCTCTGCTCTTACAAAGCCATCCTCCACATATATTGAAATAGGATCTTTCTCAAAATCATGTCGGGAATCGGGAGTCTTTACTCCCACCATATCAATGTGGCCCTGTATCATAACCGGGGGATGATCTTCATATCCTGGATAAGCAGGTTTTTTAACTATCACATTGTTTACTTCATCCTGCATACACCACAATCCTCTTTTTTGGGCAAAATCCACTATATAATCTGACAGAGCTTTTTCATGGAAAGATATATGAGGTATACTGCAGATATCTTCGAAAAATCTGCGATATTTTTTGTTTTCATGATCTAAAACATATTTCATTTTTTCCTCCTTTGACTTTTGAAAAGCAATTATCATTTATACATAGTAATAAAGCAATTATAATGCCAATTTTTAATCTGTGAGATCATTTACCTTTAAATACAAATTAAAAAACCTGACCCGGTAACGTGTCAGGTTTTGATCCGATTATATCTTATATCCATGATAATTATTTTTTCTTACGGGTAAAAATCAGAACTGCGGCAACAGCCAGTGCAATGATTATAAGCACTACAGGAAGCCATATGTTCATATCATCTCCTGTATCTGTTTCGGTATCCATGCTGCCGCTTTCATCAGCTTTAGATCCGCATTCCGTGCAGATCCCGTCTTTATAGCTGTGACCTTCAGCTGCGATCACGGTATCAGCGTCACTGATCTGCTTCGTACCTTCCTTGTCAGCAAAATACTTGCCGCACTGTTCACAGTACCAATACAGTATATTACCGTCTTCATCGCAGGTCGGCTCGACTCTGTCGACTCTAACGATGCTTCCATGGAAAGCAGCCCCCGGCTCTATCGATATCCCGTTTACTGTGATCGTATGATCAGTATTATTGAGTATCTCGATGCCTTCAGCGACGTTCAGATTTCCACTCTCTCCCGTATCCAGTATCTCTATTGTTCCGCCTTTTGCAGCTGCAGCGACAGCAGCATCTATCGTAGTATATTTTCTCTTTCCTATACAAGCCGCCCATCTGTCGGAATTCTCCTTTATACGGTCAGATATGGTACTGTCATCATTATAAACATACTTATCTTTACAACTGCCTGTCAGGTTTCCTTCTGAAGTCGCGGAAACATTATTGTATACAGAAATCGATCTTTCCTCTATGCTCCCGGCAGTAACTTTATCTTTCCGTATATTACCTGCTATCCCGGCTGCAAACGTCTCTCCTTCTATAAATACTGCATTGTTCTCATTACATGCTATCTCTGCTGCATTATACAGAACACCGATGATACCCCCTCCGTCATCTCCTCCGTCTATCGTGCCGGCATTAGTGTTTCCAGTGACCTTCACGGTCTTTTTCATATGGTACTCATCTGCGGATCCATTATAACTTATGCAGCCGATAATACCTCCTGTACCGCAGCCTCCTGCATCTTCGTTAGCTATATCGGCACTGTTTATACATCCAGTTACCGATCCATAGCTCTGCTGCTCACCTGAGATGCCTCCTATACCTCTCCCGCATCCTGTTACGCTGCCTTTATTCTCACAGTTTACGATATTAGCCGACGACAGACCTGCTATACCGCCTGTCATCCCTCCGGCGTTTTCAACCTTTCCGTTATTTACACATCTTTTAATAGACAGTTCTTTCCCGCTTTCAGTATAACAGGCAGCCCCGACTATGCCTCCCGCACAGGATCCTGCAGCCGATATAACCGCTTTACTGGTGCAGTATGAAACAGTCCCGCTTACTGACATCCTTCCTGCTATGCCTCCGACTCCGGAAAAAGCGTTCACACTTCCGGACACAGTTATCCTTTCAGCTGACGCTCCGTTTACCATGAGTCCTATCGCCCCTCCGGAACACTCGCTATATGGTGCGTCGATTTCGACATCCTTCAGCACAAGGTTTCTTACGGCCCCTCCATCCACAACTCCAAACAATCCCAAAGAGTCATCTTTATTTCCGGATGTCTGTTTTATTGCAAGCCCGGAAACCGTCCTTCCGTTTCCCTCAAATGTACCTTTAAATGCATCGCCTTCATACCCCGATTCACTTCGAGTGCCGTTTCCTATAGGAATCCAGTTCTGGTCAGCATCCAGCTCTATATCCTTCTTAAGCACAACTGTCACGCCTTCATAAGTATCTCCATCGTTCACCTTTTGGGCAAAAAGCTTCAGATCGTTAGCACTGTTTATCTCAACGATCGTCCCGTCTACAGCAAATGCTGAATACGGTACGATCGATAAAATCATAATAAATGTCACTAAAATGCTTAATATTATCCGGGTCTTTTTCATTTATTCTTCCTCTATATATCCGTAAAACATATAAAACAGAAAACTTTGTTTCTTTTGTTATTATACATTCACAAGATATATGATGTCAAATCTTCATAATAAGCGTACTTATATCATCAGCACAGCTTGCTGCCGTTTGCAATAAGCCTGAATCTGTATCCCAGCACCTCTGATGCCCTTTTGCACATGATCATCCTCTGAAGGAAAATCTCAAAATAATCCATAAGGCTGCATATATTATCATCGAGTTCAAGATTAAGCTGAATCGTTTTTTTGTTCTTATCTATTTCCAGCTTTGAAGAAAGAGCCGCATAATTGACCCTGTCATGTATGTCAAACTTGGCTTTTATATGACTCTGTACCCGGTTTCTTCTAACGTCTGTCTTATCAGCCAGTATTAGAGCTGCCGATATAGGGTCAACAGCTGTACCGGAATTCTCATCATGATGGCCTATTGCTGTGGTCACAGTCATAACATCTTCAAGAGGCATGCCGAGCTCCTTAAGTATCTGATATGCCAGAACTGCTCCTGTATGGGCATGGTCATTGCGGTTGATCCCGTTTCCTATATCATGCATATATCCGGCTATCTTTCCCAGTTCTATCTCCTTTTCACCATAATCCAGATTTTTTAATATCCATCCGGCTCTATGAGCCACTTTCGCAGCATGTTTTTTCGAATGCTCTGTATATCCCATCATCTTAAGCACTTTATTTCCCCTGTCGATCAGCATATTGATCTCTTCATTATTACATATAGCTTTATAATTTGTTTTCTTCATATCATCTGCCTGCATCTTCACCATACAGACACCTTTCCTTTCCTTTTCTTTTCTTTGATAATACATCATCCAACATGATAAACGCTATCCCGATTTTGTTAAGTAATGTTAATTCTGTGTAAAATTTTTATCATACATATATGCAGAACCGGTCTGTCAGTATGACCGCATCAAAAATCCGCTGTGATCACACAGCGGAATATAACGATCACGCCTTTGTATTGTCACTGTTTACAGACTCCTAAGATATTCTATCTCCTGTTTGTTCAGCTTTCTGTAATGTCCTTCCATAAGCCTGCCAAGTCTTATATCTCCTATTGCAGTCCTCTCTAGCTCCTGCACTTTATTGCCGACTGCCGAAAACATCTTTCTTACCTGACGGTTTTTCCCCTCTCTTATACTTATTTCAACTATAGCATATCTTTGCATCTGTCTTATCAGCTTGACTTTTGCCGGTGATGTGATAAAACCTCCGATATCCACTCCCTTTCTTAAATGCGCTATCCTTGAATCAGAGATCACTCCCGAGACCTTTGCCACATATGTCTTGTATATCTCATGCTTTGGATGAGTGAGGGTGTATGTCATCTGACCGTCATTTGTCATTATCAGCAGCCCTGATGTGTTATAGTCCAGACGTCCTACAGGGAAAAGCCTTTCCGGTATATCAGCCGTCAGCTCAGCCACCGTCGGTCTTCCTCTATCATCATCCATAGAGGTTATATATCCTACAGGTTTATTCACTGCAATGTATATTAATCTGCGGTTGGCAGAAATTATGCGGCCGTTCACCTCAACTATATCACCTTCGGCAACATCCGTACCCATTTCCGATACTCTTGCTCCGTTTATCTTGACATTGCCGTTTGCTATCAGCTCGTCCGCCTTTCGTCTGCTGCACACGCCTGCAGCTGCAATATATCTGTTTATCCTCATATCCTTCCTCCAATGACAACGATGTAAGACACAAAATCATAGTAAGTACAAAAATTATTTTCATTTCAATATTTTTGCGATATATATAGTATAATGGATAAAGTATTACTACACAAATCGAATTTTTACAGGAGACCAGCTATGAAAAGTCAAGGTAAATATCAGAAGAAAATAGAATAAAATT
>CALCKF010000053.1 GCA_937966095.1 uncultured Eubacterium sp. | reverse complement strand
AAAAATGTTGATACAATTCGTATAATCTCCCAGCACATAATCCGCACATCTGCCTACTATTATGCACGGTCCTTTCAGGGCAAGCTCGGAAATCGTCCTGCACTGTATATCCCATAGATAATCCACATTGCTGGGTCCGAAAAGATTATGGGAGAAGGCGGAAGCGATAAGCCCTCCGGGAGAATATTCACCTGAATCCTTTATATACTTTTCATCAAATCCGCTTTCAGCGGCTATTTTCTGAATCAATTCATTGTCATAACATGATATGCCAAGTCTTTCTCCGACCTTTTTACCGATAGTATGTCCGCCGCTTCCTGATTCACGGCTTATGGTTATAACTTTGTTTTTCATATTATATCGTCTCCTAACATCCAAAAATAATCAACAATATATCTATGACATCATAAATCCTGCAACTATATATCCCACAAAGGTTATCGCCGTCACTATACCGATATACGGCAGCTGTGCCACAGCGTAATCGACATTGTTTATCCTGCAGGCTGACGCTGAAAGAAGAGTTACGTCTGAATAGAAACATGCCTGTGCTCCGAAACATGCAGCAGATATTATAGCTCCCAGTGTAAGCGGTATGCTGGCACCGCATGCAGCAGCCATAGGCAGTATTATCGGTGTGCATACGGCAGGTACACTCCATATATTTCCTGTTGCAAAACATACCAGACCTATAAGGATGAATGCAATAGCAGGAAGCCATGCCGCACTCATATACGGCCCTGCGACATCGATGAGATAATCAGGCAGACCGATAAGATCTATGGAATCTCTGTAGAACAGGGATGTCACAAGAACAACCGCGATAAACAGCATGTCCTCAAGGCCCTTGTAACATGCATCACAGAATGTTCCTATCGACATTATCCTCGTTGGTACAAACAGTACAAAGCAGGCAAATATGCCGCATGCCACACCATACATGATATCATCCAGCCACAATGTCACTATGATCACAACAGCCATAGGAACTGCAAATGCCCACAGATGAGGAGTTATTTCCTTTTCATCTTTATCTTTATCGTCAGTTATGGCACCCATGACTTCACCAAGTTCATCACCCTGGTTCTGCATATTGCTTGACGGCGGCCACAGCTGTCCTGTTTCCTCAACTCTCTTATATGCTTTTTTTATTCCTCCCATCTTCGGCACTATACCCAGTATAACAAGAAGAACAAAGATCACACAAAGGAACGGGTAGAAGAAATACGGCATGATATGATAATAGATATCCATGGCGCTGCTGCCTACAACCGCAGCTTCCTTCTGCTGCTCGAACACTCCCGAAAAGAACACTACCCATGCAGATATCGGTATTATAAGGCATACCGGAGCAGATGTCGTATTGATTATATAGCACAGCATTTCACGCGGGGTCTTATGCTCGTCTGCAAGGCTGAGCACACAGTTTGCCGTAACCAGTATGCTGAGATAATCATCGATAAAAATTATTATCCCGCATATCCATGTCAAAAGCAGCACCTGCTTTTCAGACTTTATATACTTCCTGGCAAGATCGACTACGGCCATTGCTCCTTTCGACTTTCTCAACAGCTGTACAAAACATCCGAACAGCAGACAGATGATAACTATGTAATTGTTATCACCGTCACATGTAGCATCAAGAAGTGCATCCATCATCGGCATAAAAAACGATGCTTTGTAATAAAATATATATCCGAGCATACCTGAAAGTATGATGCTTAGTATACATTTCTTGGTAATAAGCGCGAATGCCAGAAAGCTCAGCGCCGGTATCAGTGTAATGATTCCTAAATTTGTTCCGTCCATAGATATTCCTCTTTCCTAGTTATGATTTTCTATACCTTTCCCAATACTCCGACCTGAAGCCCTTTTTCATCTCTGAAATATTTTTCTATTTCCGTTATGCGTTCATCCGATGGTCTCGTAAACTCCTCCTGAACGCCTCCCAGATTTCTTTTTTTGCTGATCCCCAGCTTATGATAAGGCAGAAGATCCACTCTCTTCAGTCCAAGTCTTATGTAAAGCTCTCCTGTGGCCCTGATAATATCATCGCTGTCATTTACTCCATGTATCAGAGGCATCCTCATGATCAGCTTTCCTGCTGTACGGCTGTCTGATGCCAGCATTTCCAGATTGTCTATTATGATCCTGTTGCTTACCCCTGTATACTTTCTGTGGATATCATCGTCCACAGACTTCATGTCATACAGAATATATGAAACATTCTCCTTAAGAGCCATAGCCATAAGTGCATCATGATCACCGTATCCTGATGTATCTATACATACATCCAAACCATTCCTTCCGGCTTCATCGATGAGCTTTCCGGCAAATACTGCATGCATCAGGACTTCTCCTCCGCTCAATGTGATGCCCCCGCCTGTATTCTCATAAAAACCTCTGTCCCTGCATACTGCACCTATTATTTCTGAAACTGACATAGGTCTTGATACTGCCCTGAGCGCCCCGGCATAACAATTGTCCGCGCATTCAAGACAGACATCACATTTTTCTCTTGCGATGACTATACCGTCATCAGGATCCATGCTTACTGCCCCTCCAGGACACACAGTGATACAGTAGCCGCATCCTATACAGCTGTTAGGAGACATGATAAGCTGCTGCCGCGGTTCTATAAGCTCCGGATTATGACACCACCGGCAGTTCAGTGGACATCCCTTCAGAAACACCGTGGTTCTGATGCCCGGACCGTCTTCTATCGAAAAACGCTGGATACTGCCTACAAGCACCTTTTCGCCTCCACAGCAGTCCGAACCGTCTCTATTGACATCTTGCATTATATCACCCTTCCTGCGACAAATGCGAAGTCCTCTGGATTATCACATCCTGCGCACTCTTGTCCAGCTCTGTAAAATAAGCCATATATCCGGCTACCCTTACCATCAGACCTTTATAATTTTCAGGATTTTCCTGTGCCTTTCTGAGAGTCTCGTTATCAACGACATTTATCTGTATATGCTGACCGCCATCCTGGAAATATGTTTTGATCACGCCTTCTATGATGTCCTTGCCTTTTTCGCCCTGCACTCCTTTAGGATCAAACCTGAGATTATAGAGGGCTCCCTCATGAAAGTCAGCCGGTGTCATCCCTGCTACCGATCTTACTGTCGCTGTCGGACCATTTATATCTCTTCCCATCATCGGCGATGAAGCATCACAGAACGGCTCTTTTGCAAGCCTGCCGTCAGGAAGAGCCCCCGTCACCTCTCCATGAGGAATATTCATGGTCTGCGAATCTATACCGAACGCATAGTATCCTCCCCGTGCATCCTTCCACTTCTGAACAGTATCGGCGATATAATGCATCATCTCCTTATATATAGCATCCACATGAGGTGAATCATTGCCGTATTTTTCAGGCTTGTTGAGAAGCAGCTGCCTGAGTCTTTCCTGTCCTTTGAAATTATTATCACAAGCCCTGATAAGCTCATCCATCGTCATATCTTTATCCTCAAACACGCATTTTTCTACTGCCGCTATGGAATCAGCCAGGTTAGCCGCTCCTGTGATATAAAGGCCGCATGTGGAATATTCCGCACCTCCATGCTGCACTGATTTTCCGCTTTCTACACACCCTTTTGTCACCATAGAGGCGAATATCACAGGATATCTGTTCATATGAATGCTCTGCATCAGATTATACCCTGTCCTGATAAGGCTGTAATGATGTATTATCTGTTTCTTAAGCGCATCCTTGAATTCCTCTATATTCCTGAACTTTCCGGGATCTCCTGTCTCAAGCCCCATAAGCTTTCCTGTGGCAGGATCCACTCCGTTATGAAGAACGAACTCTATCATTTTACCCATATTTACATATCCGGCATCAGGTGAGCCGTCAGCCTGTCCTCCTCCCGGAGCCGGCTGTGTGCATCCTACGATAGTCCAGTCTCTTGCCTCTTCTATAGTACTTCCGCGTCCTTTGTCCAGACATATCTTTATAGCTGCATCATCACTGAAGAATCCGGGATTTGCCTGACCTTCCTGTATCATCTTACATCCGAATCTTATAAGTCTCTCAGGTGTACCCTCCCATACTCTTACCGCCATAACAGGCTGCTTTACCTGCAGCTCATCAGCTGCTTCAAGGCAGAGATATGAAAGATCATTAGTAGCATCTTCACCGTCCTTTGTCTGGCCCCCGACGACCAGAGTCTGCCACATAGGATATCCTGCAAAGGCTGTCGCATACCAGTTGTCTCTGACCTCATATACCTCGCAAGTCTTCAGATAAAGACATTCCAGCATTTCCAGAGCCTCCTGGCGGGTGATATTCTTTTCATCTATTACATCCTTTTTATATAACGGCCACATATACTGATCAAATCTGCCGAATCCGCATGCTGTAGTGCAGACCTCAATATAAAAATACACATGTACGAACCATATTGCCTGAAGCGCCTGATAAAATGTCTGAGGCGGGTTCTCCGGGACTACTCTGCAGTTTTCTGCTATTGCAAGAAGTTCACGTTTCCTTTTTTCATCAGAACATACAGAGGCTTGTCTTTCAGCTTCATCCGCCATTCTGTGCGCATATGTGATAAGACCTTCACTCTGTATTATACATGCTTTCCAGAAATCCACCTTGGCCTGCTCCTCCATTGTCTGAGGTATAATACTGTCGATGTTCCTCTGACATTCTTCTATATATCCTTTAAGTCCTATAGACAGTATTTTTTCATGATCACAAGTAGTCTCTCCGGAAACACCGTTCTCCAGTCCCACACATATGATATCATCTTTCTCCAGCTCTTTTATCTTTTTAGGCATGGCTATATCAGACAGATCCTCCATTGACTTGCCTTTCCAGTATTTCAATGTCTCCAGTATGGTCTCCCTATCCTCCTTTGAAATGTAGTAGGGATCCTTTTCTCTTGTCGGAAAATCATCTATATCGCTTACATACCATGAGCTTGACTGAAATTCAGGATGAAGGTTTGCACCTTTGTATGCATTGGTTTCAGTACCTACGATCAGCTCATCATCCATTATCAGAGTCGTCATGTTCTCCATTATATGATTCACTACCTTTGCTCTGAATATGGGTACAGCATCACCTGCAAACATTTTATACCCTTCGGTCGCCAGCACCAGTCTTTCCGCAGTGATCTGCGGTATGGTATTGAAATATTTCTCTTTGAGCCTTCCTATCCTTTCGGTAAGCATTTCTCCTCCCTTCCGGCAAACAGCCGCAAAAAAGCTGCAAAGCATACCGTTGCCTTGCAGCCTATTGCCTGACTTGCCTAGTGTTATCTATTTGGTTATCATCTGTTTCTGATAGCTCTCCACTAAATAAGTGACAGTATGCTACATATTCTGCAACATCCCAGCATCTGTACATCAGACATCTGCACAGTACTTCGGCGGTCCCACTTTTCTTCAGTCCTCTGTCTGCAGGTGATATCCTGTTTACTTGTTGAAGACCGCACCTCTATCGTTCAGTTATTCTCATTATATATTTTCTTAGCTGTTTTAACTCTGCACCGCGATTAACAATACCACTACAAAAGCAAAATGTCAAGCAATCACGGATTAGTTGTACCGTTTTGTACCAGTATGTATGATAACAAGCTTTATGTTTACTCAAACACACCTTTTTTCTCAAGCTCCTGATAATCCAGTCCCAGAGAATCTATGATCTCCTTCGTATGGTATCCGGCAGGATATCCGGCTTTTTCATATCTGCATGGACACCGGCTCAGCTTTATGGAAGTCGCAAGCTGTTTTACCTTCACATCTTCATATAAAGGCAACTCCACTTCTACAACCATCTCCCTCGCTTTTATCTGCTCGTCCTCCAGGAGGGCTTCTTTAAGATCCAGGACAGGCTGGACACATGCGTCGTACTCATCAAATACAGCCTCCCATTCCGCTCTTGTCCTGGTCCTGAATATCCCCCTTATCTGAGCCTTTACTTCCTGGATATTCTCAGGCCATACCGTTCCTTCGATCAGGTCCTCACGTCCTATCGCCATACAGAATCTGCTCCAGAACTGCGGTTCAAGGGAGCCTACGCTCATATACTGTCCGTCCTTTGTCTCATAAAAGTCATATACACATCCTCCGTTGAGCCGTTGGCCTTCTCTTTCAGGCTGTTTTCCCGAAACGAGAAAGCCTGCTCCATCTATGCTGTTGAACGGAACACATCCGTCCATCATAGCTACATCTATATACTGTCCCTGGCCTGTATTCCTCCTGTGATTGACAGCTGCCAGTATGCCTATCACTGAATTAAGAGATCCTACTGCTATATCGGCTATCTGAAAATTCATCAGAGACGGCCCTTCTTCTTTTCTTCCGGCATGTGAGATAATGCCGCTGCGAGCCATATAGTTTATATCATGTCCTGCTGCATCCCGCAAAGGCCCTGTCTGTCCGTATCCTGTCAATGAACAATATATGACTGACGGATTGACGGCGCTGAGCGCTTCATATCCCAGACCGAGCCTGTCCATAACTCCCGGACGGAACTGTTCCAGAACTATATCATATTCCTTGACCAGATTCTTTACTATTTCCACGCCTTCCTCTGTCTTCAGATTCAGGAACATGCTCTTTTTGTTCCTTCCCAGCCATGCCTGGCATGCGGATATATCTGTTCCTTCGATAAACGGCGGATAATCCGTGACTATATCCGGCTTTCCCGCGGAACATATCTTGAGGACGTCTGCACCCATATCAGCAAGTATCAGCGATGCGTACGGCCCGGGCAACAGCGTTGAAAAGTCAAGTATTTTCAGATCTTTAAGTGCACTCATGGTTTCCTCCTCGATAATGCTCTATTTAACAAAAACAAGTCTGTCTTTTCCGGAGTTTTCCTCGGAAAAACTGAACCCGAATCCGTTATAAGCTTTGACGCCTTCTATCTCTTCAATATTTCCTTCAGCTAAAAATCTTACCATATCTCCCCGCGCCATTTTGGCTGAAGTCGCTTTCTGTTTCAATTTACCATTTGCAGCCTCACAGAAATCCACGTTTATGAATCGGCACCTTTCTTCTTTATATTTTTCTATCACCTGTGAGTATTCTTTTGAAGCCAGATTCAAAACCGTGAAGGATGTCTTTTCATCGAAACAATCGGAAACAGCTCTATAAAGCTTGTTGCCCCAGAACTCATACAGATTCCTGCAGCCGGCTGCCGCAAGCTTCGCCTGCATTTCAAGTCTGTAAGGGACGACACCATCGAAAGGCCCCAGGATGCCGTAAAACCCCGATAATATCATCAAATGCTCACCGATATATTCGAGAGCTTTATCTGACAATACCCCAGGCCCCATATTCTTATACTGAAGACCTTCATATGAAAATACCGCCGGAGTAAGATCCTTTTCCAGATCCATTCTTGAAAAGCGTTCATAATTCAGCTCTGCCAGCCTGTCATTACATCCCCACAGACGCTTTGCCTCATCAAATGAAAGGCTCCTTATCTCATCCATCAGGAGCCTCGTTTCATTTAAAAACCGCGGGAGGTCTGTCACTTCGTGAGCCTCCCTGTCAACACCCATAGTCTTGGCAGGAGAAATAATTATCTTCATCTACAGCTCCTCCAGCATCTGGGAAGGATTTTCCGCCGCCTTTACCTTTCCGAAGGCTTTGATGATCACGCCATCTTCATCTATTAGATAGGTGGTCCTGACTACACCCATAGATACTTTACCTGCCGTCTTCTTTTCCTGCCAAACATCATATGCCCTGATAGCTTTGAGCTCCGGATCGGAAAGAAGCGTAAAAGGAAGGCTGTATTTCTCCTCAAAGCGCTTATGAGAAGCCACGCTGTCCTTGCTTACGCCTATGACAACAGCATCCTTCTCCAGAAAATGCGGATAAAGCTCCGCAAAACCGCACGCCTGCTTGCTGCATCCTGATGTATTGTCTTTAGGGTAGAAATACAAAACAACTTTTTTACCTCTGTAATCTCTCAGCTTATGCAGCTTTCCATCCTGATCCTGAAGCTCAAAATCAGGTGCTGCTGTTCCTATATCAAGCATGATATCACCTCCTGATGCCATTATAACAAAATTTAAATCAAAACTCATCTGATAAGATCCATGCTGAGACTCCTGTACCGGTCAAAGCATGCAAATATCTCCTGTCTCCTGGGCCTTGCCATCGAAGGTATCGAGGACCGGCTTTCACATATCGCCGCAAGTCCATCTGTTTCGATGACATTTTCCAGCTCATCCACTACAGCTCTCAGGGGCTTTCTCCCGTCCATGATATTCCTGCAGGCATATCTTACACATTGTCCCAGAGCCGTTACCTGCTCTGCATCGGTGATCTGCTCCACATATCTCAGTTCTATCTGTTCTCTATTTATTATCACACCATCGCGACCCGATGACTTTATTTTTACTCTGTCACTGCCTGCGAAATTTTTCGGTGTCACAGGACATCTTGCAAAATCCGGTTTTTCTGCCGGTTTTTCTGCGCCTTTTACAGCAGGGAAAGCCTCCGCCTCCTTCTTTGCATAAGCCGTTATATCCTTCGGCACATATCTGTCCATCTGTATTATCCTGTCGGCCATATGAAAATATGAACCGGAACTTCCGGCTACTATCACTGTTGATATCCCGTAATTTTCATAAAGCTCACGGATCCTGTCGATAAATGGTGTTATCGGCTCCATTTCCGGATGGATCACCCGCTGCATCAGCTCGTCCCGTATCATGAAGTTCGTCGCACTCGTATCCTCATCTATCAGCAGAAGTCCTGCCCCTGCTTCCATGCTTTCTATGACATTGGCAGCCTGAGAGGTGCTTCCGCTGGCATCGGAAGTCGTAAAACTTGCAGTATCTTTTCCGTTGGGCAGGTCATTTATAAACATCGATATATCGGTGTTTTTTATGCTCCTGCCATCTTCGGCTCTTATTTTTACTGCTGTATCATCCGTTATGACAAATTCTCTGCCGTCGCCTTCTATATGATCATATACACCCAGCTCCAAAGCTTTTAAAAGTGTGGATTTACCATGGTAGCCGCCTCCCACTATCAGCGTTATCCCTTTCTTTATACCCATTCCTGATATTTCCCCGCGATTAGGAAGGTCTATGGTCACTTTCATTTCCTCAGGCGATGTGAAAGGGATACCGTCCTTCATAGGCCTGTCCGATATACCGGTGGCTCTCGGCAGTATGCTTCCGTCTGCTACAAAAGCACACAGACCCAGTTCCGGCAGTATTTTCCTTATATAAGATCTGCCGTCTGCAAGCTCCGCCGCCTTTTTCAGCTTCTGCGAATCTGCATTTTTATACAGCAGCGCAGCCTCCACACATCCGGGGATGAAATTAAAGAATATCTTTTCCGCTTCCCGGCCGTTTACAGTTCTTCCGTTAGCCGGCAGCCCAACCTCGAATCTCATGACTATTTTACCGGTTTCAGGATCTATAGTACAGGCAGTCCGTTCAAGTATCTCCTGTCCGCATCTGCTTACGGATATCAGACCGCTCTTGCCGGAGCCCTTCGCCTTGAACGCATATTTTTCCGTACATTTTCCAAAGCTTCTCGTCAGCATATCCTGAAGTGTTATCCTTCGATGTTCATCACGATAAAGCTCTCCAGGAAAGCCGGCCGCTCTTCCTTCAACATGGATACTCATCTTTGAAGGCGCCGCAAAGGGATCCCCCTGTACATGATCTATTGACAGCAGAAAATTGCCGAAACTGTATTTTCCCCGTATATCTTTATATGCAGGATATCCTCTGCGGTCTATCCTCGCAATGGATTTTCTCAATTCTTCTGAAGTATTCATCTTATCACACCTCTTGCTGTAAATTATTTCAAACCTCTGTATATTCGACTTTTCCGTCTTTCATTTCTGATTTCATAAGCGACGCCTTTTCAACTGACATTGCGGCTTTTGGAATGTAAATCTCATGAGGTTTCCGCGACGCCCTCCTTACCAGCGTGATATGCGGTACGAATTTCTTTTTATCAAACGGTATTTCAAAATCCTCCAACGCCTCCCTGAGCTCTGTCACATATGTATCAAGCTTCTTGCTTTTCTCAACTCCTGCCCAGAGGATATTACCGAAATTTCCGCATTTTGACAGTTCCAGCCGAAAATTCGGCTCAGAGACACTTTCCATCGCTTTCCTTACCTTTGCAGTGTTTTCATAATCTCCTATGAATGCCAAAGTAAGATGGAGGTTTTGTTCGGGAACATAATTCCCTTTTATGCCCTGCCGCTTCAGATCATGCATGCATGCCAGCAGCGCTCCTTTTATCTCGTCAGACAGCTGAACAGCAATAAAAAGTCTCATATCATCTATCCTTTTCCAAAAGTTTGTATGCAGTCATCTTTTCTTTCTTATAGATTATACTATCGATTTAAGGTGTCGAAAAGATATCTTAATTATAATTTGAAATATTTTATTTGCCGAGTATATTTTTTTCTGCATCAATCCTTTTTTTCTTTTTTACAAAATCAAATAGCAGAAGAACACTGATTTCAATCACCTTTATACAAAAAGAAGATGCCCGCATAGCATCTCCTTTTTCTTAAACTGTATACTGTGATCTTATTTCCCTACAAGAACTTCTCCTTTATCATTCACCCCGATAACTTTTTCTCCATCAGTCCTCAGAGCTTTGATGTACCTTATTATATCAGCAGTGATCTGTTCACCGGGACATACGAATGGTATACCAGGAGGATAAGGGATTATAGATCCTGCACATATCCTGCCTTCTGCATGGTCAAGTGATACAAATTCTTTATCCTGCGGCACGTCAAACAGCTTTCCTGTCTCCGGTACATGATATGCCTTTCGACGCTCCCTGTCATCAGCAGATATAAAATTTCCTGCAGCTGAAATTTCACGCAACGCATCCAATGTGATCTCCATATGCTTTTTCGTATTCCCTATACCCGTCATCAGCATAAGGATATCACCGGTATAAAGTTCCGAAAAGATCCCTCTTTCCATCAGCAGCTGTTCAAGTTTAGCGCCATCTATACCCAGCGAGCCCATATCCAGATTGATCTTTGTTATGTCCATATCCCCGGATTTCATAAGTTTAAGTCCTTTTATCGATTTTGCTTCTTCATAAAAATATCCAATCGCATCTTTCCATTCTTTTATAGCCTGTTTTCCGTGATCGAGAAGAAGATCTGCATTGATATCCAGAAAGCTCATAAGTACATATGACGGGCTTGTGCTTTCTATCGCCTGCATTTTATCCTCCAGTACGTAGCGGTCAACAATATCCGAATTGTAATTGAGAACCGCACTCTGGGTGAGAGAAGCCAGTGTTTTATGTATGCTGTTGATAACTATATCTGCTCCACATGCTTCTGCTGCCGGCGGCATACCATCGCCGCATCCGTATTTATGGAAAAACTGAAGATGCGCACCATGAGCCTGATCTACGATCAGGGCTTTTCCCGCTGCATGCGCAACATCTGCAATTGCCTTTATATCACTGCAGATACCGTAATAATTAGGGCTTGGCAGGATTATGGCATCAGAATCAGGATTTTCATCTATACATCTCTTTATTTCTTCGGGAGAAACAGCACCCATGATACCATGCTCTTCTATATAATCAGGTTTTGCATACACCGGCTTGATATTTCCGAGAGTCAGCGCATTGAATACGGATTTATGGCAGTTTCTGGCCATTATCAGCTTTCTTCCCGGTTTCACACTTGCCAGTATAGATGCTATTATGCCTCCGCTGGTTCCGTTGATCTGCAGGTAGGACCGCTTGACATCATAAAGCTTTCTGTATTTTTCCATGACCTCAAATATGATACCTTCTGCCTGAAACAGATTATCGGCACCCGGGATTTCAGTTATATCGCAATCCACAAAATTGTTGAGGAATTCTTCATAGCCGTATTTTCTGAAAATAGCGGAGCCTTTATGCCCCGGCATATGGAATGATATCGGCTCACCGGCTGCATGTTCTAATAAAAATTGTCTCATATGCTTTCTCCTAAATTTGTTTTTATCAATCTTCCCAGAAGGCCAACGCTCTGATCGGGGACCCGTCTGCATTTCTTAACATATAATAATACATTGATATCAGTTGTCATTATATCCGAATACCCTCGTGAGCAGTTTATCTTTATATCTGTTCTCTATAGCGACGATCTCATCATCTGTTATGCTTTTTGAAAAAATTTCTAGTATAGAAAATTGAAACTCCATATAATGATATGGGTCTTGTTTAAGCAATTTTATCAGACCCTCGTTATTCCCATGTTTTGTCTCTATGTATTTCGACCATCTTTGAAGAAGTCCCTTTTCTCCATATGACGATCCTACATACTGTTTCCCGGTGGATCTGTCTGTTATAAGATAAATACCTTTGACCGAAGATAAAGCAGTATGCCAATCATGATATTTCTCATCATCATTTATGATTTCCTCAAGCTCATTGAATGATAAGATCACTTTATCATATCCTTCAAACGGTACAATCTGATGACACTGTATAGCAATCACTTCTTTTTCATTAAGAGCCCTCTGGTGCCATGAACGTGTCGCCTTGCCCCAATCTATCATGAGTCTGCCTTCATAGTCTTGTAAGCAATCAAGTCTTTCAAGCTCATAATAACTGCCTTCTTCATTTATCCATTCTGCCAGCGGAAATCCATCTTTCAGCACATCTGTACTGCGTTCTCTTTCTTTCAGCACTTTGTAACATCCGTACAAAACCGCACTTGTTGACTTATCACTTACAAATACTATCCAGTAATCATAATGTTTTGAAAAGCCCTTTTTCTGGTATTTTGTATATTCCTCCACCATATCGCAATCATAACATTTCAAAAACTCTCTATCTGATTTTGCGTGTCTGATAAGCTTGATTCTGCTTAGATCGATCCCCGTTTTCCTTAAAATATCATTCAAATACAGTTTGACCATATAAACCTCCTGCATAAAAAAGTCAAAAGCTTTACAGTAAAAGTATCAGCTTATTGATCGACTCATGTGGTATTACAAATGCATCAGTCGCATCGTCGTTTTCCTGAATGATTTTTTCCATCTGTTTTTCATCTGCCACAGTAACAGCCGTAATACAAAAATGATATAATAATTCTAATCCATAATGCGGGTTTTGTCATCGCTTTTATATGAAAAAAGCCATCTGCTCTGAGGTGGCCTTTTGCTTATCTTTATGATCTCTGTTATATCGATATGATATTTATCATTTTTCCGACCAGTCTTTTATGGCTGAATAAATGGTCTTTGGATCGTCCTTTCTCTGATCGTTCAAAATCTTCTGCCATCCGGGTATGTCAAGTTCATCCATCTTTTTATTGTCAAAATACATGATGCCAAAATCGTATCCTGTCAGTTCTGATGCTTTTATGCCTGCATATGTAGCATTACCCTACGTGGTCTCCATCTCCATCTCCTTTATTACAGGGGCACTGGTCTCGCTATAGATAAGAACATTTCAAGACAATATGAATATGTTTATGAACTGAAAAATGCCATACCCCTCAAACATTCTTTCAGACATTTTTTCAGTTTACCTTATCTTCTTTCAAGAATCAAGCCCCGTCCTCATACGTTTATTATTAAGCAGCTGCTACTGCACCTGCACCAAACATGGTATACTGCGCAAGGAATAAAATAATAATCCATTTAACAGAAGTAAAAACTATAATTTTATCCTTTTTCATTATTAGGGAAACTGCGGCAATTACCGCCATAACTACACAAATAACTGATATTCCGATTTCACATGTCAATATTATGTTCAGTTCTTTTGAAATAATTAGGCAGATTATCATGCATATCGAAATAAATTGGCATATCACGCATGTTTTTTCGATCGACCCATTCTCGTGCCATGATTGAATCGTATTTACCGCAAAATGGACAGTGGAGTATAGTAAAGTAAACGCTATCACATTGAAGACTGATCCCAAAACTGAAAGCTCATAATTATCCCCATTATATAATATAATTGCAAGTATTTTTACGATTTCTGTTATGATCCCCAACAACAAACAGATTAGATTCTTTTTTACCATAATATTGTATCCCCTTTTTATATTGTTCTCCCTTTCTACATGTTTGCATTCCTGCTGCTGTTCATATTAGTGTTATGATAATTATACACTAACAAATAAAATCTGAAAATCCTTATCAGCTGAAACATATAAATTTATGGCAAAAATGGGCAGAACAGAGTTCGAAGTTAGTATATAAATGCGGGCAGTATCTTTGCTGATATATTTCCACACTGTCTGAGGCGAAAAAGTAAAAATCATCAGATCGGTTTCCATAAATTCAAAAGCCTGTAACTATTGCAGTTACAGGCTCTGGCTGGCTAATAGCCTTTTAGAGGATGTCTTTGTTACTGTAAATCATTTGTTATATTTCTTTTTATGACTGTAACCTACTGTTACGGTCAGACAGCAGGCTGCAATAAACATGAGTGTAATCCAAAGTATTACATTGCTGTTGTCACCGGTTTCCGTTACAGTGGATTCAGCTTTCTTCAATATCTCAAACTCACCGGATGTCTCACCATCTGTGTAAATCACAGTCAACGTATGCTTTCCGACTGACAATGTGCTAAGATAAGACGGCTTTAAGGTGATTATGGTGCTTCCGGATCTTACCGTATAGTTTGATGCATCGACTGCTTTTCCGTCCACTTCAATACTTACAAATTTCTCAACGGGACCGTTGGCAGTCATGGTTATGGAACCGCGGTCTCCGACTGTCCACTGGCTACCGTTGCCCGCAATTATCCGATAATCCAGCAGATCACTAAGCAGGCCTTCCAGTTTCTCCTTCAGTTCCTCAGAAACCATGGATCTTTCATGTTCAGTAAGCTTATCATACTGCTCTTTTGCCGCATTTATCAACGCTTCGGCATCGATATCGTCCGGTTCTACTGCATCAGGCAATGCGGTAACGGCATCCTGCACCGTCTCTGCTTTTTCAATACTTCCCAACGCTCCGTTGATCTGCTCAAGTTTTTCTTCCAATACTGATTTTTCCTCTTTGGTATAGTTATAGCCGAACTCTTCAAGTGCATCTTCCAGATCTTCTTTTGCAGCTGTCAGATTCTCTTTATCTGCCGGTTTCACATTGTCGGAAGTTATATCTTCTACCTTCTCGGTATTTTCGGTATTTCCTGCCTGTTCAGCCTCTTCAAGCGTAGTGAGCAAAGATTCACAGTTATCCAGTATGTTTTGAAGTTCTGTCTTTTCCTCCACTGTAGCCTGATCAGTGTTTACAGCCTTTACATCTGCTTTCACACCTTCAATAGCTGCTTTATACTCGGAAGTCACGTTGCCGGTTGTAACGTCCTCAATAGAGTCAGCAAGGCTTTCAATGGTCTTCATGATCACAGTGTATTCCGTCTTGTTTCCTGCCTTATCAGTGGCCACAATAGTATAGGTCTGTGCCATGTTTCCGGTCAGAGTGATGATTTCGTCATCGTCCACACCATTCAAGGTCACAGTTGCCAGATTATCATCGGTCACCTTGACATTCTGTGTAGTGTAGTAACTACTGCCGTCATCAACACCGCCAATGACAGGTGCCGTTGCGTCAAGCACGATACCCGCTGAACTGATATATGTCACATTTCCTGCGTGATCGGTGATCTTTGCATAGATGACATACTGATCGTCGGGATCGATATTAAAACTTTCAGAATACGCTGTAAAGGTTTTATCCTTCAGCTCTTTTTCCGCCAGCGCTGTATCTCCC
>CALCKF010000052.1 GCA_937966095.1 uncultured Eubacterium sp. | reverse complement strand
ATGGAAAAACCGGCAGGAAATTATATAACGATAGAAGCAGATGGCATCATTGAACAGAGAGAAGGAATAAAGAACAAGGTTGAAAAAGTCGTAGCTGCTGAGCTTAAAGAACTGATAAGATTCCACTATTATCTGAGAGTGCTTGTGGCCGGTTTGGGAAACCCTATGGTCACGCCTGATTCCCTAGGGCCTGCTTCAGTATCAAAGCTGCGTGTGACTAATCATCTTTTTGAATTTTTTGATGCAGACGGTGATGATGAAATGTCGAGAGTAAGCTGTATATCTCCTGGTGTCACGGCTACTACAGGTCTGGAAACAGCAGATATAATAAGAAAAGCGGCAGAGCTGTCATGTCCGGAGATAATAATCGCGATAGACTCTCTTGCCGCAAGAAATATAGAGCGTGTAAGCACAACGATCCAGATAACGGATACAGGTATATCTCCGGGTGCAGGAATGGGAAACAGGCGTACAGGAATAAATGAGGAAACGGTGGGGACGAAGGTGATTGCCATAGGAGTACCTACAGTTATAGATGCTACTACCATAATAAGAGATGCACTTGCAGACAACGTTGAGAGTATTGAAAAAATAGAGAAATATATATCGGAATATGACAGGCAGATGATAGTTACATCTACAGATATAGATATGATCATAAAGGATTTTTCCGACATAATAGCAAACGGTATAAATAAAACACTGCATCCCGGCATATATTCATAAAAGAAACTTTTGGAGGACAACTATGAAAAGAAAACATCAAATGATGATAATAGCAGCCGGAATTATGTTTTTTTGTTCCACATTGTTTTTTTTAAGGGTGAATCCTTCCCTTGCTCTTAGTGGAGGGTGGATAGATGAAAAGGAACTTGGAGAACTGTGTATAGGACAGATAGCTCCTGTAGCAGAGATATCATCTGGAGTGGAAACTGCCGGAAAAAAAGACGGGAAGACTGAAGAAACGGCCGAAGAAGTCAAGGAACAGGAGAAAGAAGATCCTCAGATAGTGTCGGTTACAGAGGATCCTATGGTGATAATATATCATACCCACAGCACGGAATCGTACCTTCCTTATAAGGAAAGCAACTATCACAGGACAGAAGAAGAAGGAACAGTAAGAGATGTGGGTAGTGTTCTTGAAAATGCATTGAAAGAAAAGGGAATAAACGTTGTCCATGATAAGACTATCCATGACAGACCCTCGTATAATGAATCATATGGCAGATCTCTTTCAACGATACAGAGCCTGATAAAAAAGTATCCGTCGGCAAAATATATAATAGATATCCACAGAGATGCTGCTCCGGCATCGGCAAATGAGGGGAAATACATAAAAATAGACGGAAAAAAAGTTGCAAAATTCAGTATGGTAGTAGGTAAGGCCAATGAAAACTATACGGAATTGTACGGGTTTGCCAGCAAGATAAGTCAGAAGGCCGAAAGTATGTACCCCGGATTTGGAGGAGCGATAATCGAAAGGGATTATGAATACAATCAGTACGTAAGCAACAGGGCTCTGCTCCTTGAAGTTGGAAACAATAAAAATGATATAGAAGAGGCGGAGCTTTGTGCAGATTATTTTGCTGATGTACTTGCAGCTGTTATAGGAGAGGAGCAGTGATACGGATGAAAAAAACGATAATAGAAATGGTGATAATATTTATCGTGTTTTTTACCGGAACGGCAACATTATTGATGGTAGACGGCATATGTGCGGAAACGACAGGTGCGGGAGGAAAATTGGTTTTGGATGTTGATAATCATCGGTTTTTCCAGTAAAATACAATATATAATTTATATTTGAGAGGCAGAAATGAAAGATTATCAGAAATACATCAGAAACTTCAGTATCATAGCACATATAGATCATGGCAAGTCAACTCTGGCAGACAGGATAATAGAAAAGACAGGTCTTGTTTCACAGCGCGAGATGAGAGAACAGTTTCTCGATAATATGGAACTGGAGCGGGAACGCGGAATAACCATAAAGCTTCAGACTACTCGTCTTGTTTTCGATTCGAAGGACGGAAACCGATATATATTCAATCTTATAGACACTCCGGGACATGTGGATTTCACATATGAGGTTTCGCGGAGCCTTGCGGCATGTGAAGGTGCAGTGCTTGTTGTAGACGCAACACAGGGAGTTGAGGCGCAGACCCTTGCTAATGTTTACCTTGCGATGGATGAGGATCTGGAGATAATGCCTGTTCTCAATAAGATAGATCTGCCATCTGCACGTCCTGAAGAGGTAAAGCAGGAGATAGAGGATGTTATAGGCGTCGAGGCTGATGACGCGCCTCTTGTTTCAGCTAAGGAAGGCATAGGTATAGAGGAGCTGCTTGAAAAAATAGTTGAAAATATACCTGCACCGGATGGCAATGAGAAAGGCAAGCTCAAAGCTCTGATTTTCGATTCATACTATGATAATTATAAAGGTGTAGTCATATATACCCGTATTTTTGATGGTATCGTCAAAAAAGGCGATGTGATAAAATTGATGAACACAGATAAAAAATATGAAGTCACCGAGGTCGGTGTATGCTCGCCCGGCCCTGTTGAAAGGGAATTCCTTAGAGCCGGGGAAGTAGGATATATATGTGCCAGCATAAAACATGTGGCAGATGCCAGAGTCGGGGACACCATAACCATAGCAGATGATCCGACGACGGAACCTCTTCCGGGATATAAGAAAGTGCAGCCTATGGTATATTGCGGCATATATCCTGCAGAAGGAGAAAAATACGAAAATGTAAAGGATGCGCTGGAAAAACTGCAGGTCAACGATGCAGCCTTTCATTTTGAACCTGAAACATCCACTGCATTAGGATTCGGATTCAGATGCGGGTTTCTGGGACTTTTGCATATGGAGATAATAGTTGAAAGACTGGAAAGAGAATTCGATCTTGCAGTCGTTACTACATCTCCAAGTGTTATCTATAAGGTGGTTATGAATGACGGAAGCATACAGATGGTCCAGAATCCTTCGAACCTTCCTGATCAGGCACTGATTGACCATATCGAGGAACCTATGGTGAAAGCCGATATAATGGTGCCTAAAGAATATGTGGGAAATATAATGGAAATATGTCAGGAAAGACGTGGTAAAATGCTTCATATGGAGTATATAAATGAAAACAGAGTAAATCTGCATTATGATATGCCTCTGAATGAAGTAATATATGATTTCTTTGACGCACTGAAATCAAAGACGAGAGGATATGGCTCTCTTGATTATGAGTTTACCAGGTATGAGCCGTCAAAAGTGGTGAAGCTGGATATACTTCTCAATAAAGAACTGGTGGATGCTTTTTCAATGATAGTACACGAATCAAAAGCATATGCACGAGGCAGGTTCGTATGTGCAAAACTTAAGGAAATAATACCTATGTATCAGTTTGAGGTCCCTATACAGGCATCTATAGGACAGAAGGTGATAGCAAGAGAAACTGTAAGGTCTTATAGAAAGGATGTTATAGCAAAGTGCTACGGCGGCGATATATCCAGAAAGAAAAAGCTTCTGGAAAAGCAAAAGGAAGGGAAAAAGCGAATGCGTCAGTTCGGTACCGTGGAGGTACCGCAAGAAGCATTTACTGCGGTGCTTAAATATGACGATAACAAATAAGCTGGGATTGTATCTTCATATACCGTTCTGTGTGAGAAAATGCGGTTATTGCGATTTTCTGTCTTTTCCATGCAGTGACAGCAAGATACTTTCAGAATATGCTGTTGCTCTGATGCAGGAGATAAAGATAAAATCCACGAGCTGGCGTTATCGTGAGGTAGACAGTGTATATATAGGCGGCGGTACACCTTCTCTTATTACAGAATGGGATATGGGCCGTATACTGGATTGTCTGCGTGATAATTTCAATATAACAGATGATGCTGAAATAACAATTGAAGCAAACCCGGCCACATTATCGGATGACAAGCTGGATCGATATCTGCTCAAGGGAATAAACAGGATCAGTATCGGAGTACAGTCGTTTGAAAACGGCATATTGGAGATACTGGGGAGAATACATAATAAAAACGATGCATTTTACTCATTTCAGCGGGCAAAAAAGGCAGGGTTTGAAAACATAAACCTTGACATAATGTTCGGTATACCGGGACAAACGATGAAAATATGGAAGGATACGGTAAGGCAGTGCATATTTTTAAGACCATCTCATATCTCTCTCTACAGCCTGCAGATAGAAGAAGGCACGGAATTTTACAAAATGATATATGAAGACGGGAAAATGGAACCTACGCCTGAGATAACCGACAGAGAGATGTATCATACCGCATTGAAGATGATGAGGACTGCAGGATATGATCATTATGAGATCTCCAATGCAGCACTTCCGGGGTACAGAAGCAGGCATAATATGAAATACTGGTCATATGATGAGTACATCGGAATGGGACTCGGTGCAAGTTCCTTCATAGACGGAAGTCGGTTCAGAAACTGCAGCAATATGCATGATTACATAACTGCAATAAAGGAAAAAATTCCTCCTATAGATGCAGGAAGTGTTGAAAATTACGGTCCTAAAGAAGAAATGGGCATATATGTTTTTACAGGTCTCAGAAAATCCGAAGGTATTTCGCTGGAGGAATTCAGAAATGTTTTTAAACATGAATTTTTTGATGTGTTTGACAGAAGCATACTTGACAGATATAAAGGTATGCTGATCTTTGACGGAGAAAGACTTTATCTGTCAGAGAGAGGAATGGATATTTCAAATGTGATTATGTCGGAGTTTGTTTGATGAAGGGAAAATATGTAATGGCTCTGGATCAGGGCACCACAAGCGCAAGATGCATTTTATATGACAGGACGGGACATCAGATCAGTGTTGCCCAGAAAGAATTCAGACAGATATATCCACGCCAGGGATGGGTAGAACATGATCCGATGGATATATGGTCGACGCAGATAGGGGTTGCACAGGAGGCACTGCTTAAAATAAACGCCACATATGAAGATATAGATTCGATAGGGATAACGAATCAGCGTGAGACAACCATTGTATGGGACAGGCTGTCGGGAGAACCAGTATATAATGCCATAGTCTGGCAGTGCAGAAGAACAGCCGGATATTGTGATAATCTCAGAGAACGAGGACTTGAGAAGTTTTTCAGAGACAGGACGGGACTGCTGGTAGATCCGTATTTTTCAGCTACGAAACTGAAGTGGATACTGGAAAATGTACAGGGTGCATATGATAAAGCCAGAGAGGGACGTTTACTTTTTGGCACGGTAGAAACATGGCTTATATGGAAACTTACAGGGGGAAAGGTCCATGTTACAGACTATTCTAATGCATCAAGGACTATGCTGTTCAATATACATAAGCTTGAATGGGATACAGAGATACTTGATATTATGGATATACCGATTTCTATGCTGCCCGAAACCCGCCCTTCAAGCCAGATATACGGAGTCAGCGATCCCCTGATATTCGGCGGTGAAATACGCATAGCAGGTGCTGCAGGAGATCAGCAGTCAGCATTGTTCGGACAGGCGTGTTTCGAAAAGGGAGAAGCAAAGAACACATATGGTACAGGTGGATTCATGCTGGTGAATACAGGCACTCGTCCTGTTGAGTCAAAGAACGGACTCCTGACTACGATAGCATGGGGTATAGGTGAGGAGATAAACTATGCACTGGAAGGCTCTGTATTCATATCAGGCGCCGTTATCCAATGGCTCAGGGATGAAATAGGACTTCTGAGGAATGCAGAGGAATCGGAGGCTATAGCCATGTCTGTAAAAGATACAGCTGGAGCATATATAGTTCCGGCATTTACAGGACTGGGAGCTCCGTACTGGGATCCTTATGCAAGAGGTGCTGTAATGGGACTTACCCGCGGTGTCAATAAAGCTCATATAGTGAGAGCCGCGCTGGAATCAATGGCCTATCAGACAACGGATCTTATTGAAGCGATTGCTGAGGATATGGGAAGACCTCTGGAAACATTCAAAGTAGACGGAGGTGCCTGTGCAAATGATTTCCTGCTTCAGTTTCAGGCGGATATAATGGATATGAAGCTTTGCAGGCCTGTCTGTATCGAGACAACATCTCTCGGTGCAGCTTATCTTGCAGGGCTTGCTACCGGATACTGGAAGAGCAAGTCTGATATAACAGACAATTGGCAGGCCGGAAGAGTGTTTGTGCCGGATATGTCCGAGAAAACGCGCATCAAATTACTTGAAGGATGGCACAAAGCCACTATGAGGACAAAAAACTGGGCAAGATAAGAAAAATATCTCGATGATGGAGGAAACATGATATGAATCTACAGGATTTTTTTGATTCTGCCGGCGGTCAGATAACAGTTGTGGCCGTTATACTTGTGCTGTTCGGAGCGATATTGTATTCAGGCAAAGGGAAACCGGCAGATACCAGAAGTCTTGCGATATCCGCGCTGCTGGTGGCTCTTTCGGTGATACTGAACCAGCTTGTTCTATTCAGGATGCCGCAGGGAGGGAGCATAACAGTTTTTTCAATGGTGCCCATTGTGCTGTGCGCTTATTTCTTTGGTGTGCGTAAGGGTCTGATGGCCGGAATGTGCGTAGGGCTCATCAATCTCATATTCAATCCTTATGTAATACATCCTGTACAGCTTTTGCTGGACTATCCGCTAGCTTTCGGTGCGCTGGCTTTCGGAGGCGTGTTTGCTTCACGTAAGAACGGACTTGTTAAGGGATATATATTCGGCATAATATGCAGATATATATGTGCAGTGCTTTCAGGAATAATCTTTTTCGGAGAATATGCACCTGATGGATTCAACGCCATAACATGGTCCATATGGTATAATTTCACATATATATCAGTGGAAGGAGCTATAACTGTTGCGCTTCTATGTGTGCCTCAGGTAAAGGGTAGTTTTGAAAGACTCAAAAGAAGTCTGGGCAATTAGCGGTCCATTTTCGATATTATCAGGAGCAAAGTACCGTCTTTTATTGAAATTACGGTATTTTTTTCTGTAAATTCATTACTGACACCGAGAGGGAAAGTCCTGGTAAGTGTATGATCATGCAGTTGATATTTCGCACCGTTTATAGATACTCCAGTTGTTTTTTCCGAAAGAGAAAACACCGAAAAGTAACTATTTTTTTCTTTTTGAACAACTATCTTGTTGTCTTTTTTTGAGTCCAATATAAAGCATTTATTACAGCCATCCAGCATTACGAGAGTATCGAATGAGGATGAATAGCAGGAAATCAGTTGCAGATTTGCAACTGTATGGTCCAGACGCCCTCCGATACCTCCCAGTATAACAAGATCGGAAAATTTCATTTCCAATGCTGTTTTTATTGCCAGATCAAGATCAGTATAGTCTTTTTCCGGTTTGAATCTTTTGATTTCAATATCTGCAGGTATTTCGCATTTTATTGAATCAAAATCACCCAAAAGCATATCAGGGCGGATATTGTTTTCTGCTGCTATGTCGTAGCCGCCATCGGTACAAATAACATAATCTTCAGAATTAATGAACTTTTTCATATCGATTTTTCCTTCAATATATGAAGTGATTATTATTGCTCTGTTCATTTGCAAAAATTACCTTTCGTTTTTGTAATTATTGATAATTATAACCTCTTGAAAAAGATTAAGGCAAGATATATAATAGCATTGTAGACAAAATAACGAGGTATAGCTATGGAAGAACAGATCAAAAAAGTTTTAAAAGAAAAAGTTGACCCTGTATTGTCGGCTCATTATGGAGGGGCAGTCCTTACAGGCTTTGAGGACGGTGTCGCTATAGTACGGCTTACAGGTGCATGCGCATCATGTCCGTCGGCTCAGTCGACGATAGAAGATGTTGTAAAAAGCATCGTAATGGACAATATAGAGGGTGTAAAAGATGTGATTCTCGATAATTCCGTAAGTGAGGACCTTTTGGAAATGGCAAGAAAGATTTTAAAAAAAGAAAATCGATGACGGCCTGTGTCTTTAAAACAGTTTGTGATTTCTCATTGCGCAATCAAGCGTTATGAGGAGTTAAATATAACAAAGGAGTGGTTTTAATATGTTAATGACAGGAGCACAGTATATTGAAAGCTTGAGAAAAATGAAAACTAGAGTTTACATGTTTGGTGAGGAAGTAAAGGATTGGGTAGACCATCCGATCATCAGGCCTTCCATCAACTGCGTGGCAGTTACTTATGATCTTGCCAATGATCCTGAGTATGCTGATCTTATGACTGCCAAATCAAGTCTTACGGGCGAAACTATAAACAGATTCACACATCTTCATCAGGATGCTGAAGACCTGAAGAAAAAAGTTAAAATGTTGAGACTCTGCGGACAGAAGACTGCTTCATGCTTCCAGAGATGCGTAGGTATGGATGCTTTCAATGCTGTATTCTCAACGACATATGAAACAGATAAGAAATACGGAACAAACTACCATGAAAACTTCAAGAAGTTCCTTGAAATGGTACAGAAAAACGACTATGTTGTAGACGGTGCAATGACTGACCCTAAGGGAGACAGAGGGCTTGCTCCAAGTGCTCAGAGAGACCCTGACCTGTTCGTACATATCGTTGAAAGAAGAGAAGACGGTATCGTAGTAAGCGGAGCTAAGGCTCATCAGACAGGTACTATAAACTCACACTGGCATATCGTTATGCCTACACAGGCAATGAGAGAAGCTGACAAGGACTATGCTGTAGCATTCGCATGTCCTACAGATGCCGAAGGTATGTACATGATCTACGGAAGACAGTCATGTGACACAAGAAAACTTGAAGAAGGGGCAGACGTTGACCTGGGTAACAAGCAGTTCGGCGGACAGGAAGCTCTCGTAGTATTCGACAACGTATTTATTCCTAATGAGTATGTATTCCTTGCTGGGGAATATGATTTTGCAGGAATGATGGTAGAAAGATTTGCAGGATACCACAGACAGTCATACGGCGGATGCAAAGTAGGCGTGGGCGATGTCCTGATCGGAGCTGCTGCACTGGCTGCTGAATATAATGGCGCTCAGAAAGCTTCCCATATCAAGGATAAGCTGATTGAAATGATCCACCTGAATGAGACTCTGTACTGCTGCGGTATCGCTTGCTCTGCAGAAGGTCATCCTACTCAGGCAGGAAACTATGAAATCGATCTGCTGCTGGCCAACGTATGTAAACAGAATGTAACAAGATTCCCTTATGATATCACAAGACTGGCAGAGGATATTGCCGGAGGTCTTATGGTAACTATGCCGTCTGAAAAGGATTTCAAATCAGATGTAAAGGTTGGAAGAAACGGCGAGACTATCGGTGAGATCTGCAACAAGTATTTCGCAGCTGCACCTTCATGCACTACGGAAGAAAGAATGAGAATACTCAGATTCATAGAAAACATATGTCTGGGATCTTCCGCTGTAGGTTACAGAACAGAATCACTGCACGGCGCAGGATCTCCTCAGGCTCAGAGAATCATGATTTCAAGACAGGGCAATCTGGCAGCAAAGAAAGAATTGGCTAAGGCTATCGCTGGAATCAAATAGCCAAGTCTTGGATATAACAGTTGGTAATACTGGAAATTTGAGGCCGCTTTGGGCTACAAAGCGGCCTCTTTTCAAATTTACTTCCAGTTTTGCTACGGATATAAATCGAGAGGTGTTTATGAAATGCGGAGTTAGATTTTGCGGAGGATGTAATCCCCGCTTCGACAGGGGCAAAGTGCTCAAGGAAATCGAAAAGGATGTTGACGGTGTTGATTTTGTCAATGCCGTTGAAGGAGAAGTTTATGACAGTCTTTTGATAATAGGCGGATGCCCCAGCTGCTGCGCATCGTACGACCATTTCAATGTGACGGGAAATACGTATAAAATCTGGGATCAAAACCAGTTGGAAAGAATAAAAAAAGAACTTATTGGAAAATAGCTTATGATGGAGGAGTGATAGGTTATGGATTGGAAAAAAATTTATGAAGACAGAAAAATGTCTGCCGATGAAGCTGTCAAGCTTATAAAATCCGGTGATAAAGTGGTTTTTGCCCATGCGGTTGCCGAACCTGTGGCTGTGGTTGATGCAATGGTCGCAAACAAGCATCTGTATAAAGATATCACAGTGTCACACATGGTAACACTTGGTAAGGGTGAATATTCAAAGCCGGAAAACAGTGATGTATTCAGATATGAGGGATGGTTTACAAGCCCTTCTACAAGAAAATCTATATCGGAAGGGTATGGTGATTTCATACCTGTATTTTTCCATGAGATACCTAAACTTATCAGACAGGATAAGCTGCATGTAGATGTAATGATGGTAACAGTATCAACTCCGGATGAGCATGGATACTGTAATATCGGTGTATCGTCTGACTATACTATGCAGGCTATAAAATCAGCAAGAGCTGTTATAGCAGAAGTCAATGATCAGGTTCCTGTAGTCTTTGGAGATACTTTTGTTCATGTAAGCGAGATAGATGCTTTCGTTGAGAATTCTCATCCGCTGTTTGAGAGCAAGCCTGCAAAGATCGGTCCTGTAGAAGAAGCTATAGGAAAGAACTGTGCATCTCTTATCGAGGATGGAGCTACCTTGCAGCTCGGCATAGGGGCTATACCTGATGCTGTTCTGGCACAGCTCGGCAACAAAAAACATCTTGGTATACATTCGGAAATGATCGCAGACGGTGTTGTCGATCTTTTTGAAAAAGGAGCTATCGACTGTTCTCAGAAGGGTATAGATGAAGGAAAAATGGTTGTTACATTCCTTATGGGAACCAAGAGGCTGTATGATTTCTGTGACAAGAACCCTATGGTGGAATTGAGGACTGTAGACTATGTAAATCATCCTGAAGTTGTTGCAAAGTTAAAGAACCTTGTCTGCATAAATGCCTGTGTACAGGTTGATTTTATGGGACAGATAGTTTCGGACTGTATAGGGACAAAGCAGATTTCAGGTGTAGGCGGACAGGTAGACTTCGTAAGAGGCGCAGGGATGTCTCATGACGGAAAGGGAATAGCTATAATAGCAATGCCTTCGGTAACGGTTATGAAAGACGGCACAAAGGTATCCAAAGTCGTTCCTTACATAGATCATGGAGCTGCAGTAACTACATCTAGAAACGATGCGGACTATGTGGTGACCGAGTACGGTATCGCAAAGCTCAAGGGTGTAAACCTGAAAGACAGAGCAAGACAGCTTATCAATATAGCTCATCCTGATTTCAGAGAAGAACTTAAGGCTCAGTTCAAAGAAAGATTCAATGCAGAATTTTAATTCACATAAAAGTGAACCGTTATAGTTAAGTAAGGTAGAAAAGAGGTAAAATTATGCAAGCATTAAGAGTAGTCCCTACAATTCATTATTTCGATACTTTTAAAGAGTTCAATGATGAATTCAAGCTGGGAAAAGGTGACATTTTAGTAACTAATCAGTGGATGTATGATCCGTACGTTAAACCGCTTGGTATCGATATGCCTGTAATATATCAGGAAAAATACGGTGCAGGCGAGCCTACTGATGAGATGATGGATGCCATGAAGACCGAAATGGATAAATATGAGTATGACAGAATCATCGCTTTCGGCGGCGGAACTATCGTTGACTGCTGTAAAGTCCTTGCATGCGAGATTCCTGATAAAGTTGCGGATCTCTATACAGGCAAGGTTGCTCCAAAGAGAATCAAAAAACTGATAGTTGTGCCTACTACATGCGGAACAGGCTCGGAAGTGACGAATGTAGCAGTAGCTTCGATACCTTCTCTCAATCTGAAGAAAGGTATAGCCGATGAAGAAACTTACGCTGATATAGCAGTACTTATCCCTGAATCACTTCAGGGACTGCCTGATAAGGTATTTGCTACTTCATCAGTAGATGCTCTCATACATGCGGCAGAATCATTCCTTTCGCCTAAGGCTTCTCCTTTCACAGAGATGTATTCTGTAAAGGCAATTGATATGATCATGAACGGATATAAGAAGATAATAGCCGCAGGCGGCAATACAGCTGAAAACAGAAAAGATCTTCTCAAAGATTTCTGCCTTGCTGCAAACTATGCCGGTAT
>CALCKF010000051.1 GCA_937966095.1 uncultured Eubacterium sp. | reverse complement strand
ATATATCTTTGTAGGAGTAAGCCCGCCTTCATAATAAGGTCCTACAGGACTGAGTATTATTATGAACTTGTAGTGAGTAGACCTTCTTACGCCCAGGAACGGTTCGTCTGCTATTATAAAAGGCCTTATATAAAGAGCGGTGCCCTCCTTCTGAGGGATCCAGTCTGCATCTGTTTTAACTATGGCTTTTATCGCTTCCACATAAAGATCCTGGTCTATCTGCGGGATGCAGAGCCTTTCATTTGTTCTGTTGGTTCTTTTCGCATTCATATCCGGTCGGAACAGCAGGATCTTTCCTTCAGGCGACTTATAGGCCTTGAGACCTTCAAACATCTCCTGTGCGTAATGGAAGACAACGGCGGCAGGGTCAAGAGAAAGAGGTCCGTAAGGAACGATCCTTCCGTCATGCCAGCCTTTTCCGTCTTCATATTCCATGATGAACATATGATCGGTGAATACTGTGCCGAATCTCAGCGTATCAGGATCCGGCTTAGTTTTTGGGTTTGGATTTTTTGTAATTGGAAAATCGTATTTCATGGCTTTCTCCTTTATATATTTATAAATTTTGTCATTTTTTTACACATTATATTTTACAACACATTTATATCAAAGTCCAATAATATAAAAATAATATAATACTGAAATTGTTATATGTCAACAATGAAGATACATAAATTTTATGATTAAAAACAAAAAAAGAGTCCTGCTCCAGATGAATCACAATATTATGCGAAAGAAATATATTGTATTATTGTGATTATATATCATATCTTGTTCAAATCTACATAAAAACAGGATATAATAAGAAAGCTATGAGTAAAAAGGGTAAGAATGGAAATGTAATAGTGAGATTGTTCCTTATGCTGTTAAAGATAGCTGTATTGGCAGCTGTATTAGTGATAGGACTCAATGTATATGTAGTTAAAAGTACGGAAGGGCAGATAGCAGCCGTATATGATTCTCCGGAAGATACAGTGTCAGACAGTGAACTCGAAAATTTCAAGGAACTTGATTCCGACTGTATACTTGTTCTGGGAGCGTCTGTCATGGCAGACGGTACTCCAAGCGAGATACTTAAGGACAGACTTGACACTGCTGTCGATCTTTACAAAAAGGGAGCTGCTCCTAAAATCCTTTTATCGGGAGATAATGGACAGATCGTGTATAATGAAGTCCGATCCATGAAAAAATATGTGACGGAGGCCGGAGTGCCGGAGAGAAATGTATTTATGGATCATGCGGGATTTTCAACATACGAATCGGTTTATAGGGCCAAATATATTTTCAAAGTGGAAAAGATGATAGTGATAACACAGAAATACCATTTGTACAGGGCACTTTACGGATGCAGGCGCATGGGGATCGAAGCCCTGGGCGCTGCTTCTGACCAGTACTCATATGCAGGGCAGGAAAAACGTGAGATAAGAGAAATACTGGCGAGGGATAAGGATTTTATAAAATGGATATTCAAGCCCCAGCCGACATTTCTTGGAGACGCTGTTCCTATCAGAGAAGAAATTATGGATAATGGAGAATATAACAGATGAGGAATTCAGATATTGATTCATATGACGGTGTGGTAGCCGTGGTGAGATGCAGCAGTTATGTCAGAAAGGATGTTGAGAGAGCCGTTTCAAAAGCAGTCGAACTTCTGGGCGGGATAGACAGGATCCTTTCATACGGAAATGATCCTTTGTCAAAGGAAAGCCGCATAGTACTGAAACCTAATCTTCTTTCAAGATCGGCCCCTGAAAAAGCATGTACTACACATCCTGAAGTTTTCAGAGCAGTCGGCAGACTTTTGAAGGATAAGGGATATAGTAGTCTCAGCTACGGAGATTCTCCCGGAAATCCGATGATAAAAGTGGAAAAAGTGGCAGAAGAATGCGGCATAAAGGCCGTTGCCGAAGAACTGGACATACCTCTTGGTGATTTTGAGCATGGAGAGCAGATTGATTATCCTGACGGAAGGGCGGCAAAAGGGTTCGTACTTTGCAGAGAAATAGTGAAGGCAGACGGAATAATCAATATATGCAAGATGAAAACCCATCAGCTTGAGCGTATAACCGGTGCTGTCAAGAATTCCTTCGGGTGTGTGTATGGCATGAATAAGGGCGCATCTCATGCGAAATTCGCTACAGCAGAGGTTTTTGCCAAGATGATAGCCGATCTGAACTGTCTTGTAAAGCCAAGACTCCACATAATGGACGGTATAACCGCGATGGAGGGAAACGGACCGCAGTCAGGTACTCCTAAGGATATGAACATAATACTTGCATCAGTGGACCCTGTGGCACTTGATGCGGTGTTTTGCCATCTTGTAGATCTGGATCCCCGGCTGGTGCCGACCAATGTGTGCGGAATGGAACAGGGAGTGGGGAACTGGGAAGATCTCCGTATACTGAGTGAAGAAGGTACGTTGACGGTTGAAGAGGCTGCTTCGTTATATGGAAGCAGATCATTTGATGTCCAGAGAAGCAGGGAGTACAGAGGAATGCTGAAACCCATAAGGTTCCTGGCACCTCTCCTTGAAAAAAAGCCTGTAGTCAAAAGGGAAAACTGCATAGGATGCGGCATATGTGTAAGTGCATGCCCGGTCGACGGTAAGGCGGTACATGTCAGGGAGTTTGGAAAAGGCAGGAAAGCAGCAGTATATGATTACAGCAAGTGCATAAAATGTTACTGCTGCCAGGAGATGTGTCCGGAAAGGGCGATCACTGTCAGAAAATCTCTGTTTGCAAGGATAGCGGACAGAAACTGGCGCGTATAGATATGGAAGGTAACCTTATCATAATATCGAGCATATCCTGAATATAGGTTATGGAATGATACCCATAACCTGTATTTTTTTGTTTCAGGATGCGGAGGTATATATATGATTTATCTGGATAACGGAGCTACATCATATCCTAAGCCGCCGGAGGTAATGGAGACTATGATAGATGTTATGGCCAATTACTGTGCCAATCCCGGCAGATCAGGCCACTTCATGGCATCAAGGACGGCGCAGGAGATATTCAGGACGAGGCTGTCGGTAGCAAGGCTTTTCAATATAGAGGATCCCGGCAGGATCATATTCACCAAAAACTGTACGGAAGCTATCAACATGGGACTCAAAGGGATACTGAAACCGGGAGATCATGTTGTTACATCTTCCATGGAGCATAATTCAGTGCTGCGACCATTGTACCGGTTAAAGGAAGATGGCGTGGAGACAAGTGTCGTGAGAGGCGATATGTACGGCAGGATATCGCCGGAGAAAGTCAGAAAAGCCATAAGGAGAAATACAAGGCTTATAGTGATCACATCAGCATCAAACGTTACGGGGACAAAGGCACCTCTGGAAGAAATAGGGCGTATAGCCTTGAGAAACGGGATACTGTTCATGGTAGACGGAGCTCAGGGCGCAGGACATATGGAAATAGATGTAAAACGACAGCATATAGACATATTGGCAGCGCCCGGCCATAAGGGACTTATGGGTCCTCAGGGAACAGGGTTCCTTTACATAAGGAACGAGCTGTCTCTGAAGCCTGTATCAGAGGGCGGGACAGGGACCAGGTCTGCGGAACTGCGCCAGCCTGTGGATTTTCCGGAAGGATATGAAGCCGGGACGGTTAACAGCCCAGGTATAATAGCACTGGGAGCTGCTGTACGGGTAATAAGCAAAATAGGAGTAGATGTTATCGAAGAGCATGAAAGGAGACTGACCGAAAAACTGCAGCAGGGACTTTCTGAGATAAAAAGAGTAAAGATTTACGGACCTGAGGACACTCATGAAAAAACTGCAGTGGTGGCCATTAATATAGAAGGAGTTGATTGCGAGGAAGCGGCCTCCATCCTAAATGACAGATACGGCATAGCTGTACGCGCAGGATTTCATTGCAGTGGTGCGGCTCATGAAACTATAGGTACGGGCAGAATAGGGTGTATAAGGCTTTGCCCCGGCCTTTATACGACAGAAAAAGAGATAGATGAAACCATAAAAGCGATAGGAGAGGTGGCGGAGAAGACATACGCCGGATAAAGAGGAGGCCTTTCGTATTGAAGAAACAGATGCAGGCATGATATAATCAGATATCAAAGGAGGTGCCTGTATGCCTGTTGAACAAAATCCGTATGAGGGACGGAAAGGACAGAAACGTTTAAAAGCCATAGAAAAACAGATAGAAAGAATAAACGAAGAATTTGATCATCATTATGATGATTCACCGGAGATGATATATCTTATGGATGAGATCAGATGGGATGGAATATCCAGGCTGATTTTCACGATGGCTCTCAGAGATGTGGATTTCAAATGGAAAGGATTGAGGGACTACGGATTCATAAGATTATGCAGGAGCTGGCTGATGAAATGCGGTATAACTGTTGTTACGGAGGATATCGTGACAGATATGATAACGGATATACTGCCTTCAGGGATGTGCAGTGAGCTGAAGGATGAGCTTTTGGCGCTGGAGATCTTCTGACAGCCTTACGGGAGGAAATAATGGAATTCAATTTTACTGTAGAAAAGAATGTTGAAGCGGATATAGACAGCAAGCTGTGTATAAACTGTGGCAAGTGCCGTCAGGTATGTCCTACAGGGGCGATAGGCGAGTATCAGAAAACCGTATACTGCATGTTTCCGGATTGCGGAGATGGGAAAGGCAGTGAATGTGAAGCAAAATATTTCAAGGAAGCCAGAGAGCTCGCAACCAGATACTCATGTACATACGGATGTCCTCTCGGTATAGTGCCTCAGGCAGTCGCTTCTCTTGTAAAGGCAGGAGATAAGGAAACTGCTGTTAGAATGATAAAGGAAAAAAATCCGATGCCGGGTGTCTGCGGGGCGGTGTGCTCAGGAAACTGTGAAGATTTCTGCAAACGCGGAATAATGATAGATTCGCCGGTAGATATAAGAGCACTTGAAAACCATGTTTTGGCGGATGCAGAAATCAGGCCGTACAGGTACATACAAAAATACGATGAAAAAATAGCGGTGATAGGTTCAGGACCTGCAGGATTGGCGGCAGCACACCGGCTTGCTGTTTGCGGGTATAAAGTTACGATATTTGAAAAAGACAGAATGCCAGGCGGTGCATTGAAATGGGGCACACCGACATTCAGACTTGAACGGAAGAAGCTTTTTGAGGATATAGAGCGGATCCTTGATGCCGGAGTAGAGATCAGATACGGATGTCTGGTAGGAGCCGATGTCAGTCTGGAAGAAATATGGGCGGAAGGCTTTCGTGCGTGTATCATAGCTGTGGGAGCATCTCGGGGAGTAATAAATGATATTCCCGGTGCAGATTCCGGTATGGTATACGATGGGGTAAGACTGCTCAGACAGATAAACGGGGGTGAAGAAGAAGGATTAAAGATCGGCAGCGATGTTATCGTGACCGGAAGCGGTGAGCTTGCTGAAAGCGCAGCCAGAATGTTAAAACGGACCGGCCGTAATGTAATATGCACATCTGCTGCTCGGCCGGATGATCTGAAAATATCTCAGGACAGGATTACGGCATTGGAAAATGAAGGGATAGAGTTCATGACCCTTACGGCTCCTAAACAGATAATAAGAGAGCAGGGAAGAGTTAAGGCTGTCGAATTTATAAAAATGGAATATGTTGAGGATGATCTGGGCAGGATGAAGCCTTATATTATTAAGGGCAGTGAATTCAATGTGTTCTGTGATACGGTGATATTTGCCGATGAGCGCAGGTGCAGTGTTGAGAAGATATGTAATGTCGAGACATATCCTGATGGTATGGTCAGGGCTGACTCATACGGGAGGACTAACAAGAACATGGTGTTCGCATGCGGAGATGCGGTTATGCAATGCGGTTCGGTAGCGGAAGCTATGGCATCAGGAAATACAGCCGCTGTTGAAATAGACAGGGCACTTCACGGAACAGGGTTGCCGGTAAAGGAGCATACTGTAAAAAACGCATCTGATGCGGCCATTATATATCCTTCACAGGTGCTGAATATAATCCCCCAGAAAGAACGTGTCATAAAAGAAGGGTCAAATGGCATGAGCGGTTTTTCATGTGATATATCTTCCGTATTGAAGGAGGCAGGAATAGATGAGGATCTTCCTGTTTTTGCTAAAAAAGATGAAAACGGTATCGACCGCAGGAAGATAGCTGTCATAGGGGGCGGGCTTGCCGGTATAACGGCAGCGATCGATCTGGCAAAAAAAGGATATGCTCCGGTGATATTTGAAAGGGAACCGGGGCTGGGAGGAAAGTACAGATGGCTTTCTTCAGAGAAGAGGCTGGATAAGATGCTGTTGAAAACAGAACTTGAACGGATCACCGATTCGGGGATAGAAGTAATCTGCAATATAAATGCAGGCGTATCTCCGGATATAAAATCATTAATGTCAGAAGGATATGAAGCTGTTTTATTTGCTACAGGGGAAACTAAAGGAGCTCTTCCTTCCGGTATTGACGGCAGATGCAGAGGCGTATTCGAGATAGTTTCACTGATGCCTCGCCTTATCGGAAACGAGGACATAGAAGGGATAGGCAGACAAATCATAGTTACAGGATGCGATGAGATGGTATTCGATGCTGCCAGGATACTGAGACAAAGAGGTGGAAATGTGACCGTGCTTTCTCCTGTCGGTAAGCGCGGCATGCGCAATGAAGTAGGTGCGATAGCGGCTGCGCTGGATGAAGGAGTAAATCTTGTCACAGGAGTCGAAATGACAGGCATAAGATCAGCAAAGGGACACCTTAAAGGAATAAACTGCAGAATAGTCGAAAAAGACATGAATATGGAAGTTTCGTGCGACACTGTAATAATAGGCGGGACTGAAATGCCGGATTTATATGCTGTATCCAAGGCGAATCCGGAGCTTGAAATTTCGGAGAAAGGGTATATAGAAACCGATAATAAACTGGTTACAAGTATGTATGGCGTATTTGCCATTGGTGATCTGGATATGAGTTCCGTGGATGCCGGGTATGCCGGAGCGGCGACGATAGACAGTTTCATGAAATCAGAAGATATAAAAACAGTCATAAGCAAAAAGGAATATGTAAATGATGACAGAGATGCTCCCAAATATGAGATATTTGAAGGAGTGGTGCCTGATTCCGGCTCTTTTGAAACAGGGCATGAGGTCCTTGACAGCTGTCAGGCTTTTATGGAAGCATCCAGATGTATGAGATGCGGTTATCATATGCAGCAGCAAGCTCAGTGCATGGGATGCGGCATATGTATTGAGGTTTGCCCTGTAAATGCGATAGTTCTTAAAAGACTGAAAAAACACGATGCCGGCAACGCAAAAATTAAAGGGCAGAAGGAGGTGCAGCAATGACTTTTGCAGAGCGAGATGCGATAATAGTAGGTGCCGGTCCGGCAGGAGCCATATGCGCTGCATATATGGCAAAAGCAGGAGCAGATGTCCTGCTTCTCGAAAAGGATTCATTTCCGAGGCATAAAGCATGCGGTGATATACAGCGTGAAGGAATAGTGACTCATCTTGAAAGACTTGGGGCAGTCAGAGCTCTGGATTCTGCCAGCACATGTATAAGAAGGATACAGCTGATAAGCGGCGGAGGGTTTCAGACAGTTATGCCGTTTGAGTGCTATTGTGTTTCAAGATATGAACTTGACAGACTTCTGGCAGAGACTGCAAAAAGACATGGAGCCGAACTGAGGGAAAACTGTATGGTCACAGATGTCATCATGAACATGGGTCAAGCTTGTGGGGTAAAAATAAGGTATAGAGGGGAAGATGCCGAAATAAGAGGAAAGCTGATCATAGGAGCAGATGGTTCGTGTTCATCTGTTGCAGGAGCTCTCGGGATCAGAAAAGAGGAGTCTTACAGTATATGGATGGGCGAAAGAGCATATTTCAGAGGAGTGAAACTTGACCGGTCTCTTGCCAGGGACAGATATGATGCATATGGCGTTTTCTCTTTTGATGAAAGCGCTGCCCCGGGATTTTTCTGGATTCTTCCTGTAGGGGAAAATGGTGTTAGCAGCGGGATTTGTAATGCGGGCGTGATATTACAGGGTAGAGATCAGTACAGAGGAACGGATCTTCAGGAAAGGTTTTTCAGATGGATAAACGGTTCTGAGATAATATCGGATATGTTTTCTAAGGCCGAGAGGATAAGCAGGTGGGCCGGAGGGCGTATGAACGATATAGGGCAGAGTGCCAAGAAGGCAGGAAATGGGTTTTTGATGATAGGCGACGCGGCATCTCTGGTTATGCCGTTCAGCTTCGATGGCCTTTCTCAGGCTGCAGATTCGGCATATGCAGCTGCGGCGGCAGCAATGGCTGCGATTTCTGAAAATGATTTTTCAGAAGAAAATCTTACTTCCAAATATGAAAGAGCTCTGGGGTCAAAAAGCAGAACGGAAACTGATGATGAAATCAGGGAGATGAGGCTTTTTATGGAATCTGTGCATGATCCGAAGATAATGGACAGAGTGATAGAAAATATGGAGAAAGATCCTGTTTACAGAAAAAAACATATTACAAATATAAAATGACAGCACCATTTGCTGTCATTTATGATATGTTTCATTCCTTATTATCTTAAAGCTTCTGTATATCTGTTCCAGCAGTATAACTCTCATCATCTGATGGGGGAATGTCATGGCTGAAAATGACAGTTTAAAGTCAGCTCTTTTGCTTACTTCATCCGACAGTCCAAGTGATCCGCCGATGATAAATGTGATGCGGCTTCTGCCATTTACCGCCAGATAATCGATATGCTTTGCAAGTTCTGTAGAGGAAAGAGGTTTCCCGTTTATCTCCAATGTTATGACATAGTCAGATGAGGATATATTGCTGAGTATATCAAGCCCCTCTGCAATTTTGACACTTTCCTCATCTGCAGCAGAAGGGTTTGAAGACAGGGGGGATTCTTTGATTTCCTTTATTGTCAGGCGGCAGTATCTGCTGAGTCTTTTAGAGTATTCTGAAACAGCGTCACGCCAATATTTTTCCTTTAGTTTTCCTACTGTCAATATGTTTATATCCATTTTATACCTTGTATATACGGCTGCAGCGGTCTCTCATGGCGATATCAAGCTTGATATTGCTGCCCGGTATTATATCGCGTTCCATAAGTGTGTTTCTGACTGTAAGCATAGCAACTGAGGGATCATTGTTCTCACGGCTAAGATGCCCCAGCAGTATTTTCCTTTCCTTTGGATTTGATGCAACAAGACGGCACAGGCATTCGCCTGCTGATACGTTGGAGAGATGTCCGTTATGCCCAAGAATCCTGTGCTTGAGAGCATAAGGATATCTGCCCATGAGAAGTATCTCCTTTTCGTGGTTTGCTTCCAGAAGAAGAAAATCGGCATCAAGTATCTCGTCAAATATATCATGGGTTATATGTCCCACATCTGTTAATATGCTTATTTGTCTGTTGCCGCAGTATATCGAAAAGCCCACGGGATCTGCGGCATCGTGGGGTATGGCAAATGGTCTGATTCTGAAATCATCTATGTAAAAATCCTCGCCGGTACAGAAAATTTTCTGCTGATTTTCAGCTACTGGACGCTGGATCATTTTCCATGTGGCTTCATTGGCATAAGCTGAAGCTGACGGAAGATTTTTTGTAACTATGGGAAGGCTTTTTATATGGTCTATATGTTCGTGAGTAACAAGAAGTCCCCGTACTTTTTCATTAGGGGTGCCTGTCTCCTTAAGACCCTGAAATATTTTTTTCCCTGAAATACCGGCATCTATAAGCAGTGCTGACCTATCGTTTCTGACCAGATAACAGTTGCCGCTGCTTCCGCTTGCGAATGAGCAGAATTCTAATGTCATGTCTTATCGGGCCTCCTTTACCATATTAAGATACTCCAAAGTGCAATAAAAGTCAATTTATACTATATATGGACAATCAGGATCAAATATGGTAAATTTTATAGAAAGCGGGGTGTGGGTAAAAGGGAAGGAGTAATATGAGGAACGACAGGATTTTAAGGATATATACAGATGGCGGATGCTCAGGAAATCAGAGTAATGAAAATCTGGGCGGATGGGGAGCGATACTGGAATTCGGTACAGCTGTAAGAGAAATTTACGGAAATGAGAAGAATACAACAAACAACAGAATGGAAATGACTGCTTTACTGGAAGCCTTCAGGGCAATAAAAAAAGAGGGGCAGAAGATAGAGGTTTTTTCTGATAGCAGTTATCTTATGGACTGTTTTCGTAAAGGGTGGTATGTTAACTGGCAGAAGAACGGATGGAAGACAGCGGGGAAAAAACCTGTGGAGAATATAGATCTCTGGCAGCAGCTGATACCTTATACGGCAAGGCATGATATATCGTTTTATCGTGTAAAAGGACATGTAAATATAAACAGCGGATCTGTTGATCTTGAGAGACTGTATAAGAAGTTTATGGAATGGAATGGAAGCGGGTTTTCTTTTGAAGAGTTCAAGTATATAATTGAAAAAAACAACAGAGCTGATGAGCTTGCAAATATCGGTATAGCTGAATTGAGATAAATCGGGATATAATAAAAAACCTCCGAATGTATATAGTATATATATCGGAGGTTTTTTATGAAAAAAATATCCATAGTGGCAGTATTTGCCGCATTTCTGACAGTTGCAGCAGTTATGGCGGCAAGCGCATATTTTAATGATGTCAGAAAAGCAGATGCAGAGACAGAAGAGGGAGCCGGTTATAAAAAGACAGAAGAAATGCAGATAATAATATCGATGGGAGAAAGCCCGGGAAAAGTTTTTATCAGCTGGAAGGGTACGGAGGAAGGTCCGGGATTCATACGTATAAGCAGAGAAAGAGAAACGCTGCCGGCGGAAACAGCACGGAAAGCTGTCGTCAAAAAAGTACTGAACGGGAGATACTGCAGATATACTGCCCGGATAGACGGGCTTGATCCGGGAGAGATATATTACTATGAGATAGGAGACGGTGTTCTTTATGGAAAAACACTGTCCTTTACAGCTCCTGATGGGAGAAAAGGCCGCTTTTTATATCTTGGAGATGTACAGTTCAATGTACCTGAAGAGTATGAGAAATGGGGCGATATGACAGAAGCTGTATATGAAAGAAATCCTGATCTGCAGTTTGCAATCATAGGAGGGGATATGGTAAATATGCCGCTTGAATATGACCAGTGGAACGGGTTTCTTTCAAACTGCGGTGTGTTCAGAACCCTTCCTCTCATGACAGTATCGGGTAATCATGAAGGTGTCAGATCAAATATGACGTATAAGAAAATGTTTGCCGTGCCTGAAAACGGTCCTGAGGGCAATGAGCTTGAAGGAGAGTTTTATTATTTTGATTACGGAGAATGCAGATTCATAATGACAGACAGCTCTTTTCTCACGAAAAAAAGAGAGGAACAGATCGGCAGCAGCCTATGGGAAGTTTATGAAAGGAAAATAGAAAAATGGCTAAGAGCAACTCTTGCTTCCAGCCCGAAAGCCTGGAACATAGTTGTTACACACCATCCTCCGTATGGAATGCATGATAATGATGAAGTGTCACACAGGATTCGGGAGCTGTGGACTCCGATAATGGAGGAATACGGTACGGATCTTGTCCTGTGCGGACATCAGCACATGTACATGCGTACTAGAGCCATAAACGGAATAACTTATGTGATGGGGAATTCCGGGGAAAGAAAAAGCGAATATTTTAATGGCATGAATGCACCGGTGTACTGTGCGGCCTTTTACAGCGGAGCCAGTTATCAGATAATAGAGGCAGATAAAAGGAAGATGAGGATAACATCATATGATAAAAACGGAGATATCATAGACGATGCAGTATTGAGGAAAGGTCTATGGCCCCATATTTTCGAATTTTTTGGTGGCTACCAGGTAATCATTGAGAGTGCCGAGATGTACAAAGTAGTATGAATATCTGTCCTGCTTTTTGACCTGCAGAAGACCGGCATCTTTCAACTTCTTGACATGCTGGGATATGGTAGCCTGTGAATAATCGAAATGTTCCACAATGTCTTTGTTGCATACGTATTCTCTTTTTTTGTTTTGATGCATTATATAGCGGAATATCTTTATTCTTGCAGGATGAGCAAGTGCATCTGATATTCTGGCAATGAGTAAGATATCATGCTCCTGCATTTCATCAAGTTCTTTTCTGAGTCTCATATATCTGTAGTGCTCCTTTTAAGATAGTCTGTTATGATGTATTTAATAAAGCGGGAATGCTTTCTGTACATGGTAACATTAACAGTATACTTACGGCTTTGTATCCTGTCAATCATGCATGTCATATATAGCAGACAGTATATAAAAACAACAGCTGTCTGCATTTGCAGACAGCTGTTGTTTTTGCCATCATCATTATCTTTTTTACTAGGAGGTGTAATCCTAAAGTTTTGAGAAAGGGCTGCTGTGTTTTAGGGATTGAGAAGAAGAAGTGTTTATTTGTTAAAGCAGCCCCAACTATGTACTTTTAAGCAACTTCTACCGTTGCTGTGGATTTATGATATCAGTGAATTATGCCAGTTTCAGGATGTTACTGTGAAGAATTGCTGAAAAGGATATGTTAAAACAATGACATGTCCTTTTTCCATGATAGTATACGTCTTACAGAGGTGTCGATCCTTTCCTCAGGTATTATCCCGCTTTTGACCGCAGATATTATGGCTTCTGATTGCTCTGCGAAATCTCCGGTACATATTATATCATTTCCTGCTGTTATGGCCGATAAGGCGCTTTGAGATCCGTGCATAAAGGTTGAGATGGCGCCCATGGACAGATCGTCTGTGATTATCACTCCGTCAAATCCGAGATCATACCTGAGAAGACGGTGAACAGAAGCTGACAGAGATGCCGGCATTGTATCATCTATAGCAGATACTATATTGTGAGATATAAGTATCGATGGTGCTCCGGAATCTATACCCGCTTTGAATGGGAGAAGATCGTTTTCTTCAATCTGCTGAAGTGATCTGTTATCTACAGATATGCCTTTATGTGTATCGGAGGAATTTCCGTAACCCGGGAAATGTTTCAGGCAGCAGCCTATATTATCTTCCAGACATGAAGTGACAACAGATGACACATATTCAGATGTTACGTCGGCATTCTGACCGAGACTGCGCAGATACATGAAATCATCCTTATCCAGAGAAATATCACATACAGGAGCCAGGTTAAGATTTATGCCCAGCTGCAGGAGCATGTTGTTTTTCTCATGAGTATCCGATATTATGGCTGCCATACCGCCTGATGAATAAAGATCTCTCGGTGAGCTGAAGGGTTCGCTGCGAAATGCCGTGAAGCAGCTTATCCTTGTCACTGTGCCGCCTTCTTCATCTACCGCGATAAAAGGTTCGGTATCACAAATGCTTTTTATGCTGTCTATCTCATTTCGTATCGTTTCAGGGCGACTGTTTTCAAAGCTTTTTCTAAATAGAAGAACACCGCCCAAATCGTAAGAATCTACAGTTTCCGGGGACGGTGTACCGTTATAAAAGCAGCCCATGAACATCTGACCCACCTTTTCCTGGATTGTCATAGACATGAGCTTTTCTTCAATATCAGGATCACGTTGAGATGAAATTATCCCGGTAAGTGTAACCTGATTTTCAATGTAATATTTATATGAGGCTGAAGCGGCAGCTAATATAACTGCGGCTGTTATCAGTAATATGATAGATCTTTTTTTCATGATTTTCGTATTTATCTGACTAATGGTCGTATTTTCTTCACTAAAACGGCTCCAACGAATATCTTGACCGCATCACCCGGCAGGAAAGGAATCACGCATGATAGCATTGAGGCCCATAAGGGTGTCCCGGTGCTTATCATGAACCATGCTGTACCGAAGGCATAGCAGATCATCAAACCGGCAATCATTGAGACGGCACATAAGGCGGTTTGTCTAACCGAGTTATGCATATCTGCATTTTTCCCATTTCTGATTTCGAGCTCCATGAATCTGTCGATGAAGATCCCTGTAACCAGTGCTGCGGCAATATAACCTATTATATATCCTCCTGTAGGACCTGCCAAGACCCCTATGCCACCTTTGAAGCCGGCAAATACCGGAACACCTGCAGCTCCGAGAAGAACATATACTGATATGCTTATGGTTCCGTATTTTTTCCCCAGAATCCCTCCTGCAAGAAAAACTGCAAGTGTAGCCAAATTCACAGGAACCGGAGTAAATCCCAGTGGAATCGTTATGAATGAACATATAGCGGTGATGGCGGCGAAAAGCCCGCACAGGACCAAATAAGCGGTTTTTGAATATCTTGTTGATGTTATCATAGAAGTCTCCTTATTTTAAGTTTTATTTATAAAATCTATCATACAAGGATTGTAACCCTGATATTTAAAATTGTCAACCTGAAAATATCATGTTAACCTATCTGATTTTCACAGCATATCATATAGTTAAAAACATAGATTTGTAGGATAAGTATTTTTCGGGAGGTAAAAATGATAAAAGGATCTATTGTGGCTCTTGTCACCCCTTTTGACGAAGAGGGAAATGTTGATTATGGCAGGCTCAGAGAGCTTATAAACTGGCATATCGGGCAGGGGACTGATGCAGTGCTGGTATTGGGAACAACGGGAGAAACTCCTACTCTTTCCGAAGAAGAACAGGACTCCATAATAATGACTGCTGTGGAAGAAAGCAGAGGACGGATACCTATTATAGCCAACAGCGGCAGCAATGATACAGAGAAAACTCTGAAAAAAAGCATAAAATATGAAAAGATGGGAGCTGATGGGCTTCTGGTAATAACACCATATTACAACAAGCCTAACAGATCCGGGATGATGGAGCATTTTTTCAAGGTAGCGGATAATGTTGGGATACCCGTGTATATATATAATGTGCCTTCCAGGACCGGAATCAGCATAAGTCCGGACCTTGTCGCAAAACTGTCAAAACATGAAAATATAGCAGGGATAAAGGAAGCAAGCGGAGACATGTCATATGTGGCCAGACTTGCGAGCATGGTAGATGATGATTTCGCCATATATTCGGGAAACGATGATATAACCGTTGCGCTTATGTCAATGGGAGCTGTAGGAACAGTGTCCGTTTGGGCTAACATAATGCCTTCGGAAGTAAGCAGGATGACCCATGCATATCTGGAGGGAGATACGGATGAGGCAAGAAGGATACAGCTTATGAACCTTAATCTGATCAATGCTCTGTTCTGTGAAACAAATCCTGTGCCCGTAAAGGCTTTGATGAACATGAAGGGGATGAGAGTAGGAGGATGCCGCTTGCCGCTTGGACCGATAAGCAGCGCTAACAGAAGAGTGCTCAGAAACCTTGCCGATGATATGTGACAGAATATGCTGCATGAAAGCTCCGGGAAATACTTTCATGCAGCATGGAAACAAAAATAAAAACGCAAATTAGTTGACTTGACAACTAATTTGCGCGCTACTATAATAATGCTTGTTGATAAAAAGAAAGGAACTTATCTGAAATGGATGAAAGCAATGAAATGATCAATTGCTGTAATGAGCGTATAAGCCCTATGCTCCATTACTTTTCTGTTATATACAGGCAGGGAAAGGTAATACATGACAGAGGGCTGAAGAAATTTGACCTTACAGGTCATCAGATGAGATATCTCAGGCACATAGATGAGAAACCGGGGATATCACAGGAGGAACTGGCAAAACACCTTAAGATAGATAAAGGTGCAGTAGCAAAGGCTATAAAGGATATGGCTGACAAAGGATATGTGAAAAAAGAGAAAAATCCCAATGACGGAAGGGCTTATAATCTTTTTGTAACAGATAAAGCTGCACGCATATGTGTAATGGGGCGCAGATATCTGTTTGAATTTGAAAAAAGCATGACCCGGGGTATGACAGATGAAGAGCTGAAAACTTTTGAGACATTGCTGGAAAAGGTTACAGGCAATATTTCAAAAATGCTGGAAGGAGAGACAATATGAAAACGGTTATAGGATATTACAGGAAATATATTCCTCTGATAATACTGATATTGATATTTCTGTTCGGACAGGCCATGTGTGAGCTGGCGCTGCCCGGATACATGTCGGATATCATCAATAACGGGATAGTAAAACAGGATATGGACTATATACGGAACACCGGCCTTATCATGATAGGAGTTTCTGCAGCTACCGTTATGTTTTCTCTGGCTGGAAGCCTTCTGGCTGCAAGGACGGCAGCCAAGTCGTCAAGGGACATAAGGCATGCTCTTTTCGGTAAGGTCACATCGTTTTCAGCTGCGGAGCTGGAGGATTTTTCTACGGCATCACTGATAACAAGATCAACAAATGATGTACAGATGGTGCAGCAGGCTACTGTTATGATCCTCAGGCTGGCATGTTTTGCACCTATCATGGGAATAGGTGCCGTGATAAGGGCTTTGAATACAAGTCTTTCGCTTTCATGGACTATAGGACTGGCTCTTTTGGTCATCCTGTGCATAATGGCTATGTCTTTTTTTCTGGTGCTTCCTAAATTCCAGGTGCTCCAGAAAAAACTGGACAGACTGAACCTGATAATGAAGGAAAGGCTTTCAGGGATCCTCGTAATAAGGGCATTCAATACTCAAAGCATGGAAGAAGGCCGTTTTGATGATGCCAATATCCAGCTGACCAAGATAAATATGTTTGTAAATAAAGCAATGTCTTTTATGATGCCGTCTCTCATGTTTGTAATGAATGCGGTCAGCATACTGATAATATGGGCAGGAGCACATCTTGTAGAAGCTCAGGAACTGATGATAGGAGATATGCTGGCTTATCTGCAGTATGCAATGCATGTGATAATGTCATTTCTGTTCATAACCATGATGTTCATAATGATACCGAGGGCTGCGGTTTCAGCACAGAGGATCGGAGAAGTACTTAAAGTTGAGCCTGCTATCGAGGATCCGGACGATCCCGTAGTGCTGGATAGCTGTAAAGGACTTGTGACATTCAGCAATGTATCGTTTGCATATCCTGACGCTGAGGAGAAAACTCTGGAAAATATAAGCTTTACGGCAGAACCGGGAAAGACAACTGCAATAATAGGGGGCACCGGAAGCGGTAAATCCACGCTGATAAGTCTGATACCGAGATTCTATGATGTAACTGAAGGGGCGGTGCTTCTGGATGGCATAGATATAAGACATATCACACAGCATGATCTGAGAGAGCATATAGGATATGTCCCTCAGAAGGGTCTGCTGTTCTCCGGGACGATAGCGACCAATATGGAATATGGCCTTGAAAATGCTACCATTGAAGAAATGACAGAAGCGGCGGAAACTGCGCAGGCGATGGATTTTATCAAAGCCAAGGAGCACGGATTTGATGAAGAGGTATCACAGGGAGGCACCAATGTTTCAGGGGGGCAGAAGCAGAGACTTTCGATAGCAAGAGCTCTTGTAAAAAAACCTGAAGTGTATATATTTGATGACAGTTTCTCTGCCCTTGATTTCCAGACAGATAAGGCTTTGAGGAACGCACTTAAGGAAAAGGTGGGGAAAAGTACGATAATAATAGTGGCGCAGCGTATCAATACTATAATGGATGCTGATCAGATAATAGTTCTTGACGACGGTAAACTGGCGGGAAAAGGGACTCACGATCAATTGATGAAAAGCTGCAGCGTATACAAGGAAATCGCTTTATCTCAGCTTAGTGAAGAAGAACTTGAAAGGGGGCGTAAATAATGGCGGAAAGAAGACGAGGCGGTGCCGGGTCTAGAGGTCACGGAGCCAGCATGATACCCGGTGAAAAGGCTAAGAATTTCAGCAAGACCATGAAAACACTGATAGGGTATCTTTCTCCATATAAATTCAGGCTTGCTGTCGTATTTATCTTTGCTATAGCAAGCACTGTATTCACTATCGTTTCACCTACGATCCTTGGTAAAGCTACTGATAAGGTAGTGGAAGGTCTCATGGGAGGAACAGGTATAGACTTCGAAGGCCTTTTGAGGATACTTCTGATATTGCTGGCTATGTATGGATTCAGTCTTCTGTTCGGTATCATGCAGGGCTGGATAATGGCTGATGTATCACAAAAAGTAATATATAATCTGCGTAACGGCATGTCAGTAAAGATAGATCGTTTACCTCTTAAATATTTTGACAGCAGGACTCATGGTGAGATCCAGAGCAGAATGATAAATGATATAGAAACCGTCAATCAGACATTATCGGTAAGTCTTACTCAGATAATAACCAGCTTCACCACCATAATAGGCATATTGATAATGATGCTTAGGATAGATATACTGATGACTGTGACGGCTCTTGTAGTGCTGCCTCTTTCGATGCTGGTAATAAGACTTATAGTTTCAAAGTCCCAGGGACATTTTAAGAATCAGCAGAAATACCTGGGATATGTAAACGGTCATGTGGAGGAAATGTATACCGGGCATGACATAGTAAAAGCATTTAACAGAGAAGATGAGTCAATGGAAACTTTCGAGGAATATAACGGAAAGCTGTGTGAATCTGCATGGAAATCACAGTTCCTGTCAGGCATGATGATGCCTATAACGAATTTTATCGGGAACCTTGCCTATGTGGCTGTATGCCTGCTGGGAGGATATCTGGCCATAAACGGAAAGATCTCCATAGGTGATATACAGGCATTCATACAGTACGTAAGAAGCTTCAATCAGCCTATATCTCAGGTGGCTAATGTAGCAAACCAGCTGCAGTCTACAGCTGCTGCTGCGGAAAGGATATTTGAGCTGATAGAAGAGGAAGAAGCCGAAGATATAGATAAGGAGCCGGAATATACCATAGATGCTGATAATGTAAGAGGTAAGGTGGCTTTTGAACATGTTTCCTTTGGATACAGCGACGAGGAGATCGTTATAAAAGATTTTTCATTTGTGGCAAATCCGGGTCAACGTATTGCGATAGTGGGTCCTACAGGGGCCGGGAAGACTACTATAGTGAAATTACTGATGAGGTTTTATGAACTTAACGGAGGGCGTATAACCATAGACGGATATGATATAACCAAGATATCCAGAAACAATCTGAGAGAAATGTTCGGTATGGTGCTTCAGGATACGTGGCTCAACAGCGGGACCATACGTGAGAACATAAGATATGGCAACATGCAGGCAACGGATGAGGAAGTCGAAGAGGCGGCAAAGGCAGCGCATATAGATCATTTCATAAAGACACAGCCGAAGGGTTATGACATGGAGGTCAACGAAGAGACAAACAATATCTCCCAGGGGCAGAAGCAGCTTCTCACAATAGCCAGAGCGTTTCTTGCAGATGCTCCTGTACTTATACTGGATGAAGCAACAAGCTCGGTAGACACCAGGACAGAAGCCTTGATACAGAAAGCGATGGCAAATCTCATGAAAGGAAGGACCAGTTTCATAATAGCCCACAGACTGTCTACAATAAAAGATGCAGACCATATACTGGTGCTGGATCATGGAGATATAATAGAGCAGGGTACACATCAGCAGCTGTTGGAAAAGAATGGTTTTTATACAAAGCTGTACAACAGCCAATTTGCACAATAGTCGTATGATTGTCACACGTTCGACATAAAAAAATGTTATACATGTAGATGTAATCAAACAGGAGAGGACGTTGTGCGATGGGTAAATCGATAGATAACAGGAAAAATATAAAACTGGTTCTTGTATGTATGCTGATCCTGGCATTGATCCTGGCAGCTGTATTGCTGGCCATAGAACGCATGGGAAGCAGCAGCGAGGTAATGGCTGAGAACAGTGTCGATACAGTGGATGTAAATATGATGGAGATAGATGATTCGGCTGATCATGCAAAGGAGCTGTATGACAGCAGGGTGGAAGATATCAATGATACGGCTGCTGTTGCGGATCTTCTGAAAGTTATGGATCTTGAAAGCATTGCCGGTAAATTTACAACCACTATCGCAGAAGAAAATGGTGTGCAGGTACTGTCTGTTTCTGTAGCTACCGGTGTTCAGAAGACAGATAAAAGAACATTTGATGACAACATGACGAAATGTTCACAGCAGCTTATGGCTTTGATGCCGGCTATCGGAAAGATACAGTGGATATATCCTCTGATATCTGCAGGAGCGGAGGATGAGAGCGTGACTGTTTCCATTGATACAGCCGGAGCATCGGAGCAGCTCAAGGATGATATCTCGGCGTATGGAAAATCTGCGGCATCATTTGAAAAGCTCCTGAAAGAGCAGGCTGAATGATCGGATCTGCAATCCGGATAACAGATATGGTAAAAGAGGTATAAATATAGATAGTATAGATAGCTGTAAAATAAGCCGACAGCATGAAATGTGCTGTATGGCTTTTTTATTTAGCTTTTACCGTACAGCTCTTTTGTTCAGTGAATTTGCAGGAGATTTGATGAGTCTGAGTTTTTCCTGTCTTGTCAGTTTTTTTATTTCGGCTTCTCTTTTTACCGCGTCAGATCTGCTTTGCACATACTCCAGATAGACAGGCGTAAGAGGTCCTCGTCCTCTGGTGTATTTCGCTCCCTGCCCGTTCCTGTGGGAAGATAGCCGTTTATCCATGTTATTGGTCCACCCGGTGTAAAGCGTGCTATCGCCGCAGAGCAGGATATATACACATGGACCGGGATTGTAATTGTGATGATTTGTCTTTTTCATTGTCGTTTTATACATTGTCCCTTTTTTATGAATTATCGCGTTTTTACATATAAAAGTCAAGAGAAGGAAAGGCCGCGTATCAGCAAATAAATAACGTCATATGGTCAAACAACTGCTGACTAAGCTGCTCTTTTCTGTTATAATCATAACGAAATGGAGAAACTAAGACGATATGATAGATAATTACGGAAGAAATATAAATTATATGAGAATATCTGTGACAGAACTGTGCAATCTCAGGTGCAGGTATTGTATGCCGGAAAACGGAATAGTGAAAAGAAGCCATGAGGAAATGATGACAGCGGAAGAAACGGTAGATGCTGTAAAGGCAGCAGTTTCTCTGGGGATAAATAAAATCAGGATAACAGGAGGAGAACCTCTTGTAAAGAGAGGGATAGTAGAATTGTGCCGCAGTATAGCATCGATAGATGGAGTAGAAGAACTTTGTATAACCACAAATGGTACGCTGCTGCCGGTGTATGGGCGGGATTTAAAGGAGGCTGGTGTTGACCGTGTCAATATAAGCCTCGATACTCTGGACCCACGGAAATACAGATATATTACAAGGATAGGACAGCTTGAGGATGCGATGAGAGGTATAGATGCCGCTTTTGATTCAGGTTTTGGCAGAATAAAGATCAATACAGTGCTGATGGGCGGATTCAATGATGATGAAATAGAGGATTTTGTAAATCTTACAAGGGAAAAAGATATTGAGGTAAGGTTCATAGAACTGATGCCTATAGGAGGCGGCATAGGTTTTGACAAAGCTCGTTTTATAAGCTGCCGTAAGGTCCTGGAGACGGTGCCTGAACTTGAACCGTTGGGATTCACAGACGGAGTGGCAGATATGTATGCTCTTCCGGGAGCAATGGGAAAGGTGGGTCTCATAAAACCTATAAGCTGTGAGTTCTGCAATGGCTGTAACAAGATAAGACTTACGGCAGACGGTATGTTAAAGCCATGTCTGCATTCGGGAGAGGAGATATCGATAAAGGGAAAGGACAGGGATGAAATGACAAGGATCATGAAGAAAGCCATATTGGAAAAGCCGGAGATGAGAGGGACTCTTGATGCGGAGAATCCAAGCCATGCAGGCAGGAATATGAATATGATAGGAGGATGACAATGTCAGACTTTACACATTTTAATGACGAGGGAAGAGCCAGGATGGTAGATGTGGGCGGAAAGCCGGAAACAGAAAGGACAGCTGTTGCTGCCGGAAGAGTTCTGGTAAACAGAAAAACCTTTGATCTTATAAAAAACGGGGGGATGAAAAAAGGCGATGTACTGGGTACAGCTCAGATAGCAGGGATAATGGCTGCAAAAAGAACTCCTGACATAATCCCTATGTGTCATCCGCTGATTTTGAACGGTATAGATATAAAGTTCCGGCTTAATGATGAGAATTTTTCGGTTGAAATAAGGGCAGAAGTGAGATGTAAAGGAACGACCGGAGTGGAGATGGAAGCCCTTACCGCTGTTTCTGCGGCGGCATTGACTGTATATGATATGTGCAAGGCTGTTCAGAAGGATATGATAATAGACAGGATATGCCTGATTTCAAAGAAAGGCGGGAAAAGCGGAGATATAGAACAGGAGGAAATATGGAATACAGAGCAGCGGTCATAACTATGAGTGACAAAGGTTCTCAGGGACTTAGAGAAGATACGGCAGGTGATGCAGTCGTAAGGATACTTGAGGAAAACGGCTGGTCGGTAGAGTATAGAAATTTGATTCCCGATGATATGGAAAAAATAAAGGAAGAACTGATAAAATGCGCAGACAGCCTCAAGGTGACACTTACAGTGACAACTGGCGGGACAGGATTTTCTTTACGAGACGTTACTCCGGAGGCTACACTTGCGGTGATCGATAGAGAAGTGAGAGGGATCCCTGAGGCGATGCGTTGGGAAAGTATGAAGATAACTCCTATGGGAATGCTGTCCAGAGCAGCAGCGGGCCTCAGAAAACAGACGCTTATCATAAATCTTCCGGGCAGCAGAAAAGCAGCATCAGAATGTCTTGAAGCAGTGATCAAACCGATCAGGCATGGTGTTGAAGTCCTGCTGGGGGAAGCCGGAGACTGTGCAGCCATACACCTTCCGAAGGGATCTGTAAAGGCGGTATGTATAAGCAGCAAAAAAGGTGAGCAGAAGCACGATGTAGGCGAGGTATATTTAAGTAAAGACTATGGGATACAAGGAGATGCCCATGCGGGGAAATGGCACAGACAAGTAAGCCTGCTGGCATCTGAAAGTGTTGAAAAAGTACGATTGGCGACTGGTATAGAGCTGGCCAGCGGGGATTTTGCGGAGAATATACTTACAGAAGGGATAGAACTTCATACACTGCCTGTAGGTACCAGGATAAAGATAGGAGAGGCAGAAGGAGAAGTGACACAGATAGGTAAGGAATGCCACAGCGGATGCGTGATAAGAGAGATGACAGGGGATTGCGTGATGCCGAGAGAAGGCATTTTCATAAAAGTGACAAAAAGCGGCCGTGTAAAAAACGGTGATAAAATAGAAGTGTTATAAAAGTTCATGAAATTCAGGAGGTAAAAAATGATAAAGAACATCACTGAAAGTATGATTTATGTGGGAGCTGATGATCACGAATTGGACCTGTTTGAAGGGCAGTATTCGGTGCCTGACGGCATGGCATACAATTCTTATGTGATTCTTGATGAAAAAAATGCGGTCATAGATACTATAGACAGGAAAAAAACAGATGAATGGCTTGATAATGTGGAGAAAGCATTGAATGGCGGAAACCCTGATTATCTTATCATACAGCATATGGAACCGGATCACTCTGCTTCCATAGGAGCTTTTATGGAAAAATATCCGGATACTATAGTTGTGGGAAACAAGAAAACCTTTAATATGATCGGACAGTTTTTCCCGGGAATGGAGATCGCCGATAAGCTGGTAGTAGGAAACGAGGATACGTTGAGTATAGGAAGCCATCAGCTGAAATTCATGCTGGCTCCTATGGTACATTGGCCGGAAGTCATGATGACGTACGAATCCAGTGAAAAAGTTCTGTTCTCGGCTGATGCTTTCGGGAAATTCGGAGCTTTGGACGTGGAAGACGAATGGGCATGTGAGGCAAGAAGGTATTATATAGGCATAGTCGGCAAATTCGGAACACAGGTACAGAATATACTGAAAAAACTGCCGGAGCTCGATATACAGATGATATGCCCTCTGCACGGTCCTGTTCTGAGAGAAAATCTGGATGAATATATAGGGCTGTATGATACATGGTCCAGTTATAGACATGAAACGGAAGGCGTTTGCATATGTTATACATCTGTGTACGGAAATACCAGACAGGCAGTCGAGCTTCTTGAAAAGGAACTTAAAGATCAGGGCGTCGAAACGGTAGTGGTGAATGATCTGGCAAGATGCGATATGGCAGAAGCGGTGGAAGATGCTTTCAGATATGACAGACTGGTTTTGGCAACGACCACATACAATGGAGAGATATTCCCGTTCATGAAACAGTTTATCGATCATCTTACTGAACGCAACTACCAGAAAAGGACTGTCGGATTCATAGAAAACGGATCCTGGGCGCCTATGGCGATGAAGACAATGAAAAAAGCCCTGGAGGGATCCAAGGATATAACAACAGTGAAGAATAATGTAACGATTTTATCATCTTTGAATGATGAAAGCAAAGCGCAGATAAAGGCTCTGGCGTGTGAAATTGCAGCATGCAAATGTGATGATCAGGAAGATGGAGAGAAAAAGGAAACAGCCGGTAAGATAAAGGGGTACGTCTGCGGTATATGCGGGTATGTGTATGAGGGAGATGTTTTGCCTGATGATTTTGTTTGCCCGTTGTGCAGACAGGGAAGAGAAGTTTTTTCTCCGATAGAGTAATAATATTATGAAAAAAAAGATAGACACAATACAGTGGACGGTATGGGCTCTGACAATGGTGCTGTCTATTTTTACGATACTGATCGGCAACAGGATAGTGACGGAAGGATTTTCTGTTTTCGGGGGTGCGGGAGATACACTTGAAAGGGCAACCGTTACACGGCTGATAGATACAGAAGCGGGAGAAATGGATCTGGGAGGATCAGCTGTATATCAAAACAAAACAATAGATTTTGAATGTGTTCTGGAGAGCGGGGCTGATGAAGGCAGGACCGTCAGAGCGCAGCAGATGATAGACAGCATGTATGCCGGGAGCCAGTATGTAAAGGAAGTGGAGCCGGGTGACAGTATAACGATAATAAAGTCTGAGGATATAACGACAGAGGAATCTGGTATAGACTGGCAGTTCAACGATTATTACCGCCTGGATAAAATCATTATACTGGGCTGCATATTCATGGTGCTGATACTCCTGTTGGGGAGATGGAAGGGTGTTAACACTCTTCTGTCGCTTATACTGACATTTTCATTTGTTTTCTTTGTTTTTGTACCGTCAGTCATGAACGGATACAATGCATATATAATGGCTGCCATAACGTGTGTATTCACAATAATAATGACGCTTCTGCTGATCAACGGAGCGAGGAAAAAAACATGGGCCACAGTGATAGGCTGCAGTGCAGGGACGATGATAGCAGCTTTCGCAACAGTTGTGATGAATCATACATTAGAACTGACAGGGTTTATAGATGAACATTCATATTATCTTACGACATTGAACCCTGATGATCCTATAGATCTGACGGCAATAATATTTGCTGCAATTATAATAGGTGCTCTTGGAGCTATAATGGATGTGGCCATGGATCTGTCATCGGCTTTATATGAACTCAGTGAAAAGCTTCCGGATATCTCATTCGGCGGGCTGTACAGAAGCGGGATGAACATAGGAAGGGATATAATGGGCACTATGGCCAACACTCTTGTACTGGCATATATAGGCAGCTCGCTGACAAGTATAATGCTGCTTCTTACATATTCGATGTCAATGGGGCATTTGCTCAATAGAGAAGTGATAATAGTAGAGATACTTCAGACCCTCATAGGCAGTTTGGCGATCCTTCTGACGATACCATGTACTGTATTTATTTGCGGAGTACTTTATTTGAAAAGAAACAGGCGGGCCTTATGAGAAAAACAGCTGTGAAAATGATCATGATGATAACTGCATTTTCTATGGCCATTGCGTTCTGCATAGGTTCTTTTGCAATGAATAAAAGCATGGCATATCTGACTGCCGAGATCAATGAGAAGATATTATATACAGCTGAAAAATTTTCCAATGAGTTCAGTGTAAAGTTTAATCATATGGAAGGCCTGACGGACGCATTGTTTTCATATGTTGAAACTTCTTTTGATGTAGAAGGATATAAAAGCAATCCTGAGATGTACATGGAAAAATATGAAAAGGAGCTTTCCGATTTCATAGAGAATAATATACATACGGTAAGGAATGCTCACAGTCTTTATGTCACTTTCAATCCTGATCTGACTGAGGAACAGCACGAAGTCTGGTTTGCCGAGATGGATGGCAGCGTCAGGCAGATATTCGTGGATTTTGAAAAAAGCAACAGAGACTTTGAGGAACCGTATGAAAAAGACATGGCATATTTCTTCAAGCCTCAGGGAAAGAAAGATGGTGTCTGGATAGAGCCATACTATGATAAGGATATAGACGAGGATGTTTTTTCTTATTCCCGAGCAATATATATCGATGATTTTTTTGTAGGTGTAGCCGGAGCGGATATCACTGCCGACGATACAGTTGAGGTCGTTGAGCAGATGAAACTGTATAAAAACGGAACTTCGGATCTGCTGAATGAGGATTATGAATTTATCATACAGCCTGAAAGTATAAGTGACGGTGAAAAGAAAATAATAAAAGAATGTCTTCAAAAAGGGGAAGGAAAACAGCAAGACCGTGATTCCGGGATAACGACATATGATTATAAAGGGAGTATCAAGATCCTTGGATATTCAATGATGGATAACGGATGGACAATGGTGATATCATCTCCGGAGGAGGAGGCATACAAACCCATCAAATCTTTGAAGATAATATTCGTGGTTCTTGCAGCCATTCTCGGTGCAGTGCTTGTAGCATTCCTTATTGCTTTTTTAAAACCCCTGATAAAAAAACAGTCAGATCTTGAAGAGGAAAACAGAGAAAAGAATATATTGCTGATATATCAGTCCAGACAGGCCAAGATCGGCGAGATGGTGGGGAATATCACTCATCAGTGGAAGCAGCCCCTCAATACGATAAATCTGATAATGGCTAATCTTCTTGACAGTTATCGTTATAACGAACTGGATGAGGAACGACTCAAAAAAAGCGTGGATAAGGTTGAGGGGATCGTGGGGAAAATGTCAGAGACGATAACTGATTTTTCGCAGTTTCTCAAGCCTACGAAAAAGAAACGGCTTTTCAGTGTTGAGGAAGCTGTAAAAAGCGCATTGTTCCTTATGGAGGAAGGTATAAATCTGAACAGGCTCAAGGTGAAAATAAACTGTACCGCTGTAAGAAAGGCATATGGGTATTATAATGAGGCGGTGCATGTGATATTCAATGTGCTCAACAATGCTGAAGAAGCTATAGTCCTGTCTGATCCTGAAGACAAAACTATCAGTATAGATATTAAGGACGCAGGCGATATGGTTGAAGTCACAATAACCAATCATGGAGAACGTATACCGGAAAGAATAATGGAGCATATATTTGAACCATATATAACTACGAAGGAAAACACCGGAGGTACAGGACTCGGACTTTATATCTCAAGACAGATAATAGAGGGGAGAATAGGAGGAAAGCTGGAAATCGAGAATCTGGAAGATGGCGTAAAATGTTATATATTCATGCCTGCAGAGCCGCAAAAGGAGAACGATGATGAACACGGATGATATATTGATGACCATGAAAGTTCTTTATATAGAGGATGAGGATGAAGCCCGTGAAGAACTTGTTGATGTGCTCAAAAGACGTGTAGGCAGAGTTATGTCTGCAGATAACGGGCGTACCGGCCTCGATCTTTACTATGATTTTGAGCCGGATATAATCATAGCGGACCTTTATATGCCTGAAATGAACGGTCTGGAAATGATACGGCATATAAAACAAGACAAGAAGGATCTTGCGTTCATCATACTGTCAGCTGCCAATGATGTAAAGATCGTTATAGAGGCGATAGATGTAGGAGTAGACAAATATATTTCAAAGCCTGTGAATATGCAGGATCTTTTGAAGGTGCTGTCAGATCAGGCAATAAGCATATATAACAGGAGAAGACATGGAATTACCGAGTTACCTCGGAATAAGAAGCATATAGAAGATGAGATAAAGAAAGAATTTGCGGCATTTCTGAAACAGGTGACCGGTAAGGGCCCTAAAAATGTGAATGCTTTTATCAGAGACGGCTATCTTGAATTGGTGGCATCCGAAGTACTTACAGTATTTGAAAGGAACCTGCTTGACAACAACAGAAATGTTGCTATAATAAAACATAACAGAGAATTGTTTTTTTCTGTCAAGTCCGATGAAATATGTAAGAGGATTTCCGTTATAATGGATCGTGAAGTTTCGCTTAAGGAAGTCTTCATAAATATTGAAAAGGATAGAAATAAATTGATATTTGCCATTGACCGGGAGAGATGATGCCATAGCTGATATCTGTTTTTAAAGTCAGCAGGGAACTGTTTCGGTCGATGAAGATGATCCTTTAATGGCAGCTTGAAAAGAAAACCGAAGGTTCGTTTTTTAAGACCATGCAAAGTTATTTTGCATGGTCTTTTTGGATTTATTTTACTTTTATCATTAAATTCAGAAAGGAGAAGGTATGACAGAAAAATTAAAAAATGAAGCAAAAAGCTTCAACCCGATTCGTACATTGATAGCTATAGTTATAGTTATCGCGGCTTCCTATGTTTTGGCATACACTCTTGTGCCTGTAGATAATCTGGAGGCAGAAGGCGGCAACCTGGGAATCTGGTCATGTGTGCCTGCAGTTTTCCTGGTAGTGTACATTTTTGCAACGAAGCGTGTACTGGAAGGACTTATTTTAGGATCTATTGCCGGCCTGATATTTGCCGCTCCTACGGCAAACGTAGTAGGATCCCTCAGCGGAACTGCGACTGAAGTTATGATGGACGAAGATACCGGATGGCTGATAATTGTCTGCGGACTTATGGGTGCTATAATCAAACTTATCGAAGTCAGCGGGGGAGCTCAGGCTTTTGGTGAGTGGGCAGGAAGAAAAGCAAAATCTCGGGAAGCGACATTGATGTGGACGTACATTCTCGGATGTATAATTTTTATCGATGACTATCTCAATTCAATGACAATAGGTTCCTGTATGAAGAAACTGACTGACCAGCGCAAAGTGTCTCGTGAAATGCTCAGCTACGTAACATCTTCAACGGCAGCTCCGCTATGTGCTCTGATTCCGATTTCAACATGGGCTATTTTCGCGGGGCGTATAATGGTAGATAATGGTTATGGTGTTGAAGGAAAGGAAATCCAGTCATTTATTACGACAATTCCGTTCAGCTTTTATGCATGGGCTGCAGCAATCCTCGTGCCGCTGGTAATATGGCATGTTATTCCTGTCTTTGGTCCTATGAAAAAGGCTGAGCAGAGAGCTATGTCAGGAGGGCCGTTAGCGCCTCCGGGATCAGAGAAAATCGATCTTAATGCCGGTGAAGTTGAATTGAAGGGAAAACCGAGATTATACAATCTGATTATCCCCGTTGTAGGCATGGTATTCTTTACAATTATATTTGATCTTGATATGCAATACGGGGTTATCGCTACAATGGCCCTCTGTTTCGTTCTCTTTGTGGGACAGAAGCTGGTGACTGCTGAAGAATTCTGGGATTACAGCATTGAAGGAATCAAGAACATGATTCTTCCGCTGACACTTATGGTTCTTGCCTATATTTTTGCAGCAGTAAATGATCAGGTGGGGTTCACCCGTTATATAATCGACATCGCTGTTGAAAATGCTTCACCGCAGATGTTGCCTGTTCTGATTTTCCTGCTCCTTGCAGTAACGGAATTTATCACAGGAACCAATTGGGGAATGTACATAATCGCACTGCCGATAGTAATTCCGATCTGTATGGGTGCAGGCATACCTGTTGCTCTCGGATGTGGAGCTGTAATTTCAGCAGGAGTATTGGGAAGCCACTGCTGCTTCTATTCTGACTGCACTGTAATAACTTCATCCGCTACAGGTTGCGATAATTTTGCTCACGCATGGACTCAGATGCCGTTCGGTCTGCTGGCAGGAGTAGTAGCCGCTATCGGTTATCTGGTAGCAGGAATTGTTATGGTATAGGAAAGATAAAAGTAAGGACATATTAAATCATATAAAAAACCATCTTTGCATAAGGTGCAGAGATGGTTTTTTATGGTAAAATATATTATAAAATACAGGGAGGGCGTTATGATAAAATTAGGCTGCCATCTGTCATCCGCGAATGGCTTTGAACATATGGGAAAAGAAGCTGCTCTGATAGGCGCAGGAACATTTCAGTTTTTTACCAGAAACCCGAGAGGAGGACGAGCAAAGCCGATAGATGAGGAGGACGTCAAACGATTTCTTGAAGTGGCATCGGAAAACAATTTGGGAAAGCTGGTGGCTCATGCGCCTTATACTCTTAATCCATGTTCTGCAACCGAAAAGGTAAGAGCTTTTGCCTATACAGCAATGTCAGATGACATTAAAAGGATGGAGTATATACCAGGGAACTATTATAATTTTCACCCGGGAAGCCATGTGGGGCAGGGAACAGAGAAAGGAATCGAGCTTATAACGGAACTTCTGAATAAGATAATAACTCCGGAGCAGAGAACTATAATACTTCTGGAAACGATGTCAGGGAAGGGTAGCGAGATAGGAGGACGTTTTGAGGAACTGAAGGCTATAATAGATGGGGTGAAAATAAAAGAAAAAATCGGTGTGTGCATGGACACGTGTCATGTAAGTGATGCAGGCTATGATATAATAAATGATCTGGATGGGGTATTGGACGAGTTTGACAGGATAATAGGACTTGAAAAGCTTCATGCTCTCCATATCAATGACAGCCTCAATGATCCCGGTTCACATAAGGACAGGCATGCACGGATAGGAGAAGGTAAAATAGGTCTTAAAGCTATTGTTGATGTAATAACCTCTCCAAGGTTGAAAAAAGATATGCCGTGCATACTTGAAACACCTAATGATCTGGAAGGATATTCAAGGGAAATAAAGCTTCTTAAAACCCTTGCAGTCAGCAGTTGATTTCGCTCCCAAGATTCGTATAAACTTTGTCAAAAGTTATCACGGCAAAGTAATTTTTATCTATTTTTTTCATGGTTTCGTTTGCTATGGCAAGTATTTCTTTTTCACTTCGCTGACATTTCGATGAAAGGACTACATCGAAGATCACGTTCGTATGGGTAGGTCCGGGTACTATCCTGAAATCATGTATGCTTTCTACTCCTTCCAGAGGAGAAAAAGCTTCAGATACAGCCGTGCGCAGCTTGTTTATCAATGGATCGTTGGTTTTTACAGGATCCATGTGGGCGACAAATTCTATATGGAGAGTTTCCTTGACTTTTCTCTCTATGTTGTCTATCATATCGTGGCTTTTCATAAGATCTCCATCAGCATCCACCTCGATATGTACAGAGGCAAATATTTTTCCAGGTCCGTAATTATGTATTATCAGGTCATGTATGCCAAGTACGCCCGGCTCTTTTTCGATAGCCTGCTTTATGGAACTGACCATATCATCATCAGGTGCTTCTCCAAGAAGCGGACTGGTGGTTTCCCTTACCAGCTGTATTCCGGACCATATGATGAATAATGCGACAAGGCAGCCCATAAAGCCATCGATCTGCAGTCCTGTTATTTTTCCTATTATAACACTGAGAAGTACAGCGCTTGTGGAAATGACATCGTTTCTGCTGTCAGTGCCCGTCGCCATAATTGTAACAGAATCGATTTTTTTCCCGATATTTATGTAAAAAAGAGACTGCCAGAGTTTCACAGCAATGGCAATAAGTAAGATTAAGATGGTAACATAGCTGAATTCAAGAGGATCAGGGTGAAGTATTTTATCTACAGATGTTTTCAGTAATTGTATCCCGAGAACTATTATGAGTATTGAAACAAAGAGTCCGGTTAAATATTCTATCCTTGCATGTCCATAGGGGTGTGTTTCATCCTCAGGACGTGATGCCAGTTTAAAGCCCACCAAAGTGATGATGGATGAAGATGCATCTGCAAGATTGTTGATACCGTCTGCTATTATGGCTATACTTCGAGAAAAGAGTCCTATCAGTATCTTCATTATGCATAATGTAAGATTTGACACTATACCTACCGCTCCTGCAAATTTGCCGTAGCGTTCTCTGACATCAGGGTCCTGAGTGTTCTTATAATCTTTTACAAATAATCTTATTAAAAGATTTCCCATGGATAAATCAGCCTCCTATTTCTCATGTTGATTTTTGAGAGCCTCTGTAAGCGCCTGCGCCAGCTGGTCTGAACATGATGTGTTTTTAAGTCCGCAGGTTATACCGAGGAGTTTTTCTCTTACCTGGTCTACGGTCATTCCATCAGCCAGTATGGACAGAGCCTTGAGATTTCCGTTACAGCCTCCATGGAAGCTGATGTTTCGTACAACATCTCCATCAAGTTCAAATTCCAGTTTTGAAGGGCAGACTCCCTTGAGCGAAAAATTATATTTCATTGTTCTAACTCCTTATGATGTATGGTACAATACATTATAGTATATCAAATAAAGTCGGAAAGGGAAAGAGAAGGACCATGGAAATCTTAAGAAAAAGATTTGGAAACAAAAAACCGGGAAAGCTTATGACAGCTGTGATCATATTAGCCGCTGCTGTTGCTGTTATAAGCGTGGCAGGATTTTTTTCTATCTCCGGAAAAGTTATCGGAGGCCTTCCTGATATTGAAAATGAGACCCAGATAATCAGTCCGCTTACCGGACAATTGTATGAAGAAGAACTGCCGGCAAGACCTCTGATAGTCTCAATAGACAATGTAGGCGATGCGATACCGCAATCATGGCTTTCAAAGGCAGATCTGGTGTATGAGTTTCCTGTGGAGGGGAAACAGACAAGACTACAGGCTGTATATTACGGGCAGTTTCCGGATGAATTCGGACCGATAAGGAGTACAAGACCTTATTTCGTGGATCTTACTCGTGAATATAAAGGAATTTTTCTGGCTCATGGATGGAGTCCTGATGCAAAGGAATATCTGCTTACCGGAGTAGTGCCTTATATAAATGCAATGAACAGCGACTGTGAATTTTACAGGGTGGATGATAAGACTTCTCCTCATAATTCATATATCAAGTGGGAAGAGGTCAAGAAAAAGATAGATGAGATGGGATGGTGGGATGAAAAACAGGAAATCAGACCATTTGCATTCCTAAGCGGAGCACAGGAAAACAGTGGGGATGCTGCAACCGAATTATCTTTTGAATATACAGGAAGTGAATGTGAGTTTACTTATGACAAAGACGCGGGAAAATATACAAGAACGATTTCAGGAAGAGAGTATGTAGATCATGAAACAGGAAAGCCGATAACGGTGAATAATATTATAGTTCAGAAAGTAAGCAGCAGAGTTTTGGACAGTAAAGGAAGGCTCGATATTGATTTATGTGCCGGAGGTGAGGCGATACTGTTTAACGGTGGAGTTGCTGTTCATGGGACCTGGTCCAGAGATGATCTTGATTCCAGAACAATATTTACCGATTTGAATGGAAATGAATTTAGGCTGACACCAGGCAGCACCTGGATCGAAGTGGCAGATCAGAATTGTGATATAAACTATAAGTAAGATAAAAAAGTCCCAAAGGCTGAAAAAATCAGTTTTTGGGACTTTTTTAGTCTAAAGTGTTATCAATTTATTCTATAATATCCTGAAGCACCTTATTTGCTACAGAGCCGGCGACATCGGCACCATATCCTCCGTTTTCCACCAGGACGATGAAAGCATACGGATTTGATTCGTCATTTAAAAATCCGGCGAACCATGCATGAGGATTTTTACTGCCTCCAACTTCTGCTGTCCCGGATTTGGCACAAAGATTCAGACCGGGGAAATTATCGGATCCATAATGGCTTACGACATTGTTTGCCATCATATCTTTAAGTGATGAAGCTGTTGATTCTTCAATCATATTTTTTGTTTTTACACCGAATACAGGGAGTTTTGACAGCTGTATATCTATAAAAGAGGTCGGCTTTATCAGATATGGTAGAACTGCCTGGCCACCATTGGCTATTGCTCCCATATATATCATCATTGAACATGGATTAACCATGTCTTCCCATTGTCCTATACCGGTCCACGCAAGGTTCATACCACTGTCCGGAAAATCAAAGCTGCCCTTTGTAGTTTTGATGCCGTCTATATCATATGAATTCATAAGTCCGGCTTTTTCTGTATATTTTTTTAAAAGACCAGGTCCAAGTTTTTCAGCCAGCTGACCGAAGTATACGTTGCATGACACTTCGAGAGCTTTTTTGAGATTTACAGTTCCATGGGCAGATG
>CALCKF010000050.1 GCA_937966095.1 uncultured Eubacterium sp. | reverse complement strand
GGCAGAAACAACCAGGGCAAGCTGACAGTACGTCACCATGGCGGCGGCGCTAAAATCAAATACAGACTGGTTGACTTTAAACGTAACAAAGACGGCGTACCTGCAATTGTTAAGGCGATTGAATACGATCCCAACAGAACAGCAAACATCGCTCTGATTGTTTATGCAGACGGCGTAAAATCCTATATTCTGGCTCCTGCAGGTCTGAAGGTTGGCGATCATCTGATGAACGGCCCCGAAGCAGAAGTTAAGCTGGGCAACACACTGCCCATGAGCAAAATCCCCGTTGGTGCTTCCATTCACAACATCGAAATGAAGCCCGGCAAAGGCGGTCAGCTGGTACGTTCCGCAGGGAATGTTGGTCAGCTGATGGCAAAAGAAGGCAAATATGCAACAGTTAAGCTGCCTTCCGGCGAAATGAGACTGCTGCCTATCGAATGCAGAGCAACAATCGGTCAGATCGGTAATGCAGATCACGAGCTGGTTCACATCGGTAAAGCCGGCAGAAAACGTCACATGGGCGTTAGACCTACAGTAAGAGGTTCCGTAATGAACCCTAACGATCACCCTCATGGCGGTGGTGAAGGTAAGGCAGGAATCGGTAGAGTAAACCCTGTAACACCTTGGGGAAAACCTGCACTTGGATATAAGACCAGAAAGAAAAAGAAAGAATCTGATAAATATATCGTTAAGAGAAGAAACGAAAAATAGTAGGAAGGAGCAGAAATAATGGGAAGATCACTTAAAAAAGGCCCTTTCGTCAACGCTAAGCTGCTGAAAGCCATTGAAGAAATGAACGCAGCTAACGAGAAGAAAGTAATAAAGACATGGTCGAGACCATCAACAATATTCCCGCAGATGGTGGGACATACAATCGCTGTTCATGACGGAAGAAAGCATGTCCCTGTTTATATCACAGAAGACATGGTAGGTCACAGACTGGGAGAATTTGCTCCTACAAGAACCTACAGAGGGCATGCTGCCGATAAAAAAGTAAAGTAAGAAAAGGAGATAATTGAAAATGGAAGCAAAAGCAGTTGCAAAATATGTAAAAATGTCTCCTATCAAACTTAAGCCTGTTACGGATCTCGTAAGAGGAAAAGATTTAAACGAGGCATTGAACATCTTGAAATTCACTCCTGGAAAGGGAGCTGAAATTGTAGAAAAGGTTGTTAAATCTGCTGCAGCCAATGCAGATGTCAAGGAAATGAATACAGACAATCTTTATGTCGCTGAAGTTTATGCTAACCAGGGACCGACTATGAAAAGATGGAGAGCTGGATCACAGGGTAGAGCATCGATAATCTTAAAGAGAAGCAGCCATGTTGGTGTTACTCTTAAGGAAAAGAATTAAGGATAGGAGGTTCGATTAATGGGTCAGAAAGTAAGTCCTCATGGACTGAGAGTAGGCATAATTAAAGACTGGGATTCAAAATGGTATGCAGACAAGAACAAGTTTGCCGACTACCTTGTTGAAGACAACAAAGTAAGAGAATTTGTAAAGAAAAAGTTATATGCTGCAGGAGTATCCAAGGTCCTCCTTGAAAGAGCGGCTGAAAATAAACTGAAAGTCATCGTTCTTACAGCGAAACCGGGTATGGTTATAGGAAGATCCGGAACTGGTATAGACGATCTCAAATCAGATCTTGAAAAGCTGACAGGAAAGACGATAGTAATAGATATCAAAGAAGTGAGACGATCAGAGCTTGATGCGCAGCTTACAGCAGAAAGCATTGCCCAGGCTCTTGAAAGAAGAGTTTCATTCAGGAGAGCAATGAAGCAGGCTATCGGAAGAACTATGAAAGCCGGCGCAAAAGGCATAAAAGTCCTTACATCCGGAAGACTTGGCGGAGCCGAGATAGCAAGATCGGAAAAATACAGTGAGGGCAATGTTCCTCTCCATACTCTCAGAGCCGATATAGATTACGGGTTTGCAGAAGCTGATACGACTTACGGCAAACTGGGAGTAAAGGTATGGATAAATCATGGTGAGATCCTTGACAAGGGCCTCAAGAGTGCTGTGCCTGAAGAAAAGAACGAAAGAAGAGACGGCAAGAAGAGAGGCGACAGAAAGCCTAGAAGAGACGGTGAAAGAAGACCTAGAAGAGATGACAGACGCAGCGAGAGAAACGAAATCCCTAAAGCTGTCAACCAGAGAGTAAGAAAGGTCGTTCCTAAGATCGATCCTGATGAAGAAGCAGCAAAGGCTCAGGAAGTACAGGCTGAAGAAGTCCAGAATGCTGCAGAAGCGGCAGCTACCGAATAGACATTGATGAAACCCCACAGGGATACCTGTATGTCGTGTTGAATGCGACGATAGATGAAAGGAGGACGGCGTTATGTTAATGCCAAAGCGCGTTAAACGCAGAAGAGTCCACAGAGGCAGAATGAAAGGTAAGGCAACAAAGGGAAACACTATAACTTATGGTGAATATGGTCTTACAGCTACTGAATGTGGATGGATAACTTCAAATCAGATTGAAGCAGCCAGAATAGCTATGACAAGATCTGTAAAGAGAGGCGGTAAGGTCTACATCAAGATCTTCCCTCATAAATCGGTAACCAAAAAACCTGCTGAAGTACGTATGGGTTCCGGTAAAGGTGCTCCTGAGTACTGGGTAGCAGTAGTTAAACCAGGCAGAGTAATGTTCGAGATCGAGGGAGTTACGGAAGCTCAGGCAAGAGAGGCTATGAGACTTGCAGCTCATAAACTGCCGATCAAATGTAAATTTGCCATCAAAGGCCAGGAAATAGCAAAGGGTGGTGAAGCATAATGGAATTGAAGAAAATGAGAGAAATGTCGGAAGCAGAACTGAATGCTGAATTGGTAAAGATGAAGAAAGATCTTTTTAATCTCAGATTTCAGCATGTTACAGGACAGCTTGAAAACCCTATAAAAATGAGGGAAACCAAGAGAAATATAGCAAGAGTTAAAACCATTATCAGAGAAAAAGAGCTGGCAAAGGTTCAAGGCTAACGGAAAGGAGGATGTATTATGGCAGTTGAAAGAAACAGAAGAAAGACAAGAGTCGGCATGGTTATAAGCGACAAAATGGATAAGACCGTTGTCGTAGCGGTAGAAGACTTCGTAAGACATTCCCTTTACGGAAAGGCCGTAAAGCGAACAAAGAAGATCAAGGCTCACGACGAAAACAATGAATGCCAGATCGGCGATAAAGTAAGAATAATGGAAACAAGACCTCTGTCAAAGGATAAGAGATGGAGACTTGTAAATATCGTAGAGAAAGTTAAGTAAAGGAGGCACCTAACAATGATTCAGACTGAAACAAGATTAAAGGTAGCTGACAACTCCGGAGCTAAAGAACTTTTATGCATACGTATACTGGGAGGAACAAGTCGTCAGTATGCCAATATAGGTGATGTCATCGTCTGCGCTGTAAAGGATGCCACACCGGGCGGAGTTGTTAAAAAAAGCGATGTAGTCAGAGCTGTTGTTGTGAGAACAAAACATGGTGCCAGAAGAGCAGACGGCAGCTATGTGAAATTTGACCAGAATGCAGCAGTAATTATAAAAGAAGATTTACAACCGGTTGGAACCCGTATCTTCGGACCTGTAGCAAGAGAGCTGAGAGATAAGGGCTTCATGAAGATAGTGTCCCTGGCACCGGAAGTATTGTAGGAGGTGTACGAGATGCGAATTAAGAAAGATGACACAGTTATCGTACTGACCGGTAAAGATAAAGGAAAGACCGGAAAGGTATTGAAGGCTATGCCTAAACAGGGCAGAGTCATAGTAGAGGGCGTTAATATCCAGACGAAGCATCAGAAGCAGACCCAGAAAGAAGCTGCAGAGATCAAGCATCAGGAAGGCCCTGTAGATATCTCAAATGTCATGTATTATGACACAAAGACAAAACAGCCGACAAGGATCGGTTATAAAGTGGAAAACGGCAGGAAGGTCAGAGTGGCTAAGAAGACCGGAGCCGTAATAGACTAGGAAAGGAGGAGACGGTTTTGACAGCAAGATTAAGAGAATCTTATAAAAACAATGTGTTCCCGGCATTGATGGAACAGTTTAAATACAGCAATATTATGGAAGTTCCCAAGCTGGAAAAGGTGACTATCAATATGGGGCTTGGAGAAGCTAAGGAAAATGCCAAGATAATGGAAAGTGCTGTTGAGGAAATCAGCCTTATAGCAGGTCAGAGACCTATCGTTACAAAGGCAAGAAAATCTATAGCAAACTTCAAGGTAAGGCAGGGTATGCCTGTAGGCGCCAAAGTAACATTAAGAGGCGACAATATGTATGAATTCATCGATAAGCTTTTCAATATCGCTCTTCCGAGAGTAAGGGACTTCAAAGGCGTAAGCAAGAATTCATTTGACGGAAGAGGAAATTACTCGATGGGTATAAAGGAGCAGCTCATATTCCCGGAGATCAATTATGATAAGGTCGATACAATCAAGGGTATGAACATCGTATTTACGACAACGGCTAAAACCGATGAAGAAGCCGCAGCTCTGCTTGCAGGACTCGGCCTGCCGTTCGAGAAATAGAAAAACTACCTCGCTGCACTTGGAAATCATAGAGGAGGAAAAGATAAATGGCAAAAACTTCGTTAAAGGTTAAGCAGCAGAGAAAACCTAAGTTTTCAACACGTGCATATACAAGATGCAGGATCTGCGGAAGACCACACTCCGTATTAAAGAAGTATGGTATCTGCCGTATCTGTTTCAGAGAGCTTGCCTACAAGGGAGAAATACCAGGAGTGAAGAAAGCAAGCTGGTAAAAGTTAGAACTACTATCCGTAAAGTTGCATAACATTAGCAAAACTGACGGAGGAAGGAGAAATGAAGAGATGACAATGACAGATCCAATTGCGGATATGCTGACAAGAATCAGGAACGCAAACATTGCAGGTCATACAACAGTAGATATCCCGGCATCGAAGATGAAAAAATCCATTGCCGGAATATTGAAGGAAGAAGGTTATATAGAAGATTTCAAGGTTACTGAAGACAACAAACAGGGTGTTATAACAGTTACCATGAAATACGGCCCTAATAAAGAAAGAGTTATCAGTGGAATCAGAAAGATATCAAAGCCGGGACTCAAGTCATATGCCAAGGCAAATGAGCTCCCTAGAGTTTTGGGCGGACTGGGGATTGCGATAATATCCACTTCAAAGGGAGTTATCAGTGATAAGGAAGCCAGAAAGCTGGGAATCGGCGGAGAAGTAATCTGTTATGTATGGTAGGAGGAAATAAAAATGTCAAGAATAGGTATAAAACCGATAAATCTTCCTGCCGGCGTAGAGGTCAGGATTTCGGAAAACAATTTAGTTACCGTAAAAGGACCTAAAGGCGAATTGCAGGAAAAGGTAAGCAGTTTATTGACAATAGAAGTGAAAGACGGCGTGCTGACCGTGTCAAGGGACAGCGATGAAGCTGAAAAAAGAGCTCAGCATGGTCTTGCGAGAGCTCTGATAAACAATATGGTCATTGGAGTTACTGAAGGTTATGAGAAGAAGCTCCAGCTGGTGGGAGTAGGTTATAAAGCTGAGAAAAAGGGAAAGAATCTGGTTATGAATCTCGGATTTTCTCATCCGATCGAACTGCCTGATCCTGAAGGCATCACAACTGAAACACCTGATGCCACAACAGTTATCGTTAAAGGTATAGACAAAGCTATGGTCGGAAACTATGCTGCAAATATCAGAGCCTACAGAAGACCTGAACCTTATAAAGGCAAGGGGATCAGATATGAAGGCGAATATATTCGCAGAAAAGAAGGTAAGACCGGGGCTTCATCATAAGGAAAGGAGTAAAATAAAATGTCTAAGGAAAGCAGAAATGATAAGCGTGTCGCCAGACATCAGAGAATTAGAAAAAACCTTTATGGAACTCCTGAGAAGCCTAGACTTTGCGTTTTCAGAAGTAATAAGAACATTTCCGTTCAGATTATCGACGATGTAAACGGAGTTACACTTGCTTCAGCATCAACCATTGACAAGGAACTGAAGTCACAGGTTGAGTATGGCGGCAACAAGGATGCTGCAAAAGCAGTAGGAGAAGCTATAGCAAAGAGAGCGATAGCCAAGGGTATCGAAGAGGTTACCTTTGACAGAGGCGGATTCCTCTATCATGGAAGAGTTAAGGAACTTGCCGACAGTGCTCGTGAAGCAGGTTTGAAATTCTAACAGGAGGTAAGTTGAATGCGAAATACTATAGATGTATCAAAGCTGGATCTGAACGAAACTATCGTTGATATAAGACGTGTTGCTAAAACCGTTAAGGGCGGAAGAAACATGAGATTCAGTGTCACTGTAGTAGTCGGTGACGGAAACGGACACGTTGGCGTTGGTCTCGGCAAGGCTCAGGAGATACCTGAGGCTGTAAGGAAAGCTACGGAAGATGCAAAGAAAAATATAATATCAGTACCGACAGTGGGAACCACTATTCCTCATAGGAACCTGGGAATTTTCGGAGCAGGAAGAGTACTGCTGATGCCGGCAGCCCAAGGTACCGGAGTTATCGCAGGTTCATCAGTACGTACGGTTCTTGAAGCTGCGGGAGTTAAGGATATAAGAGCCAAGTCTATCGGGTCCAATAATACCGGTAATATGGCTTACGCAACGATAGAAGGCCTCAAGGGTCTTATGACGGTTGAGGAAGTTGCGGCTAAAAGAGGCAAGACCAAGGAAGAGATCTTGGGATAAAAGGAGGAAGAAACAATGGCAAAGATGATTAAGGTCACATTGACAAAGAGTGTTATTGGCGCTTCCCCAAAGCAGAAAAAAGTTGTAGAAGCGTTAGGACTTAAGAAGATGCACCAGTCAGTTGAACTGATAGATTCTCCTGTGACAAGAGGAGCGATAAACAAGGTACCGCATCTTTTGACTGTAGAAGAACTATAGGATAGGAGGTGACGGATAAGATGAAACTGCATGAATTAAAGGCTGTTCCAGGTGCTACCAGGGCTCCTAAGAGAAAGGGACGAGGTACGGCAACAGGCCAGGGAACTACAGCCGGAAGAGGTATGAATGGCCAGAAATCCAGAAGCGGAGGCGGAGTAAGACCGGGTTTTGAAGGCGGACAGATGCCGCTTTACAGAAGAATACCGAAACGAGGATTCACAAATATATGGAGAACTGAGTATACCGTTCTGAATGTAGAGGATTTGAACAAATTCGAAGCAGGTACTGTAGTTACGCCTGAGCTCATCAAAGAAAGCGGCATGGCCAAGCAGGTCAAGGACGGCATTAAGATACTCGGAAACGGAGCCATAGAAAAGAACCTCACAGTTCAGGCTCATAAATTCAGCAAGACTGCAGTAGAGAAGATTGAAGCTGCCGGAGGAAAGGCAGAGGTGATCTGATGGAGATGTTAAGAACAGTCGCAAAAGCTTGGGGGATTCCTGATATAAGGAAGAAGATCATATTCACACTTTTGATGCTGCTGATTTTCAGAATAGGTTCTCAGATACCTGTACCTGGTATTGACAGAGACATATTGGCTCAAACTTTTGATAGCGAAACAGGACTTTTTGCTCTGTTCAATCTGTTCTCCGGAGGTGCATTCAGTAACTTTACGATATTTGCATTAAGTATCACGCCTTACATTACAGCCTCCATCATTCTCCAGCTCCTGACGATAGCCGTTCCTTCACTGGAACGACTTGCAAGGGAAGGTACCGAAGGAAGAAAAAAGATAGCTCAGTATACCCGTTATCTTACGGTAATACTGGCAATAATACAGGCGATAGGTGTTTCGATAGGTCTTTTCAGAAAAGCCCTGATAAGCACCGACGTCTTTTCGGTCACAGTGATAGTGCTGGTTCTTACTGCAGGAACAGCATTCCTTATGTGGCTCGGCGAGCAGATAAATGAATATGGTATAGGCAATGGTATTTCACTTATAATATTTGCAGGTATAATATCAAGACTGCCTTCTGCGATCCAGGAAATATGGACTAAGCTCCAGGACGGCAGCATGAGCATCGTTACACTGATCATATTCCTTCTGTTCTGCGTACTGGTAATCATCGGCATCATAGAGGTCCAGCAGGGGCAGAGAAGGATACCGGTGCAATATGCTAAGCGAGTCGTAGGCAGAAAGATGTATGGCGGTCAGGCTACGCACATACCTTTAAAGGTAAATCAGGCGGGCGTAATACCTGTAATATTCGCGATGTCTTTCCTGCAGCTCCCGCTGACGATAACATATTTTATGGATACAGAAAGCGGAGCGGCGGCATGGATAGAAAAATGGCTTTCTCCTGTAGGGACACCGGGTGTATGGGTATATGCCGCATTTAACGTAGTGCTCATCATATTCTTTACCTATTTCTACACCTCGGTAACATTCAATCCTCTGGAAGTTGCTCAGAATATGAAAGCCAACGGAGGATTCATACCGGGAATAAGACCTGGAAAGGCTACGGTGGAATATTTGAACAGAGTAATGACAAGGATAACCTTTGTCGGCGCACTGTTCCTGGCAGCAGTGGCTATACTGCCGACTATAGTGAGCCAGCTGGGCGGACTGAATTTCCATTTTGGCGGAACATCGCTTCTGATAGCGGTAGGTGTGGCTCTTGATACTATGAAGCAGCTGGAACAGCAGATGGTCATGAGAAACTACCAGGGATTTTTGAAGTAGGCGTTCATTGATTAAGATATAAAGCATTTTGGAGGTTATATTATGAATCTGATATTATTAGGTCCTCCGGGAGCAGGGAAAGGTACCCAGGCTGCGAAGATTGTGGAAAAATACGATATTCCTCATATTTCGACGGGCGATATCTTCCGTGAGAACATAAAAAAAGGCACGGAGCTGGGGAAAAAGGCCCAGGAATATATGAACAGGGGCGAACTTGTTCCTGATGAGCTTGTTGTTGAGATTGCGACAGACAGACTGAAGGCTGATGACTGCAGCAAAGGTTTTCTTCTTGACGGATTCCCAAGGACAGTTTTCCAGGCAGAAAAGCTTGATGAATTCCTCAAGGGACAAGGCAAGAAGATTGATCATGTTCTCGATATAGATGTAAATAAAGAGGAACTGATGGTCAGACTTACCGGAAGAAGAGTCTGCAAAAAGTGCGGCGCATCATTCCATGTTGTCAACATACCGCCGAAGAAAGAAGGTATCTGCGATATCTGCGGATCGGAACTGGTCCAGAGAGCTGACGACAACGAAGAGACAGCAGCTAACAGGATAGAGGTCTACAATAAAGAGACAAAGCCTCTCATAGATTATTATGAGAAAGCCGGCAACATATCACATATTGACGGGACAATAGGACTGGAGAACGTGTTCAGCGCTATCGTGGATATAGTGGGTGAGTAGGTATGATTATTATTAAATCCGACCAGGAAATAGACTTGATGAGAGAATCGGGCAAGGTTACAGGCTTGATATTGCAAGAACTGGAAAGCTTTATAAGACCCGGCATATCTACCGCGGATATAGATAAATTTGTTGAAGACACCATAAGAAAAAACGGGATGATTCCCACATTCAAAGGATATTGCGGGTTTCCTGCAAGCGCGTGCGTATCAATAAATGAAGAAGTCGTACATGGCATACCGGATAAAAAAAGAATACTTAAAGACGGGGATATAGTCAGTGTAGATGTAGGATCAACATACAAAGGATATGTGAGTGATGCTGCAAGGACATATCCGGTAGGCAAGATAAGCGATATTGCACAGAAGCTGATAGATGCTACAAGAGACAGCTTTTTCGCCGGTCTGGAATACTGCAGACTGGGGTACAGACTTTCTGATATATCCCATGCCATACAGATAAAAGCTGAGAGCGAGGGGTTTTCAGTAATAAGGGACTTTGTAGGCCACGGTGTCGGACAGAACATGCATGAAGAACCGCAGATACCTAATTATGGTAAGGCAGGAAGAGGCCCCAGACTTGCAAAGGGTATGGTATTCGCAATAGAACCAATGATATGTGAAGGCGATTATTATGTAAAAACCCTTTCTAATGACTGGACTGTGGTTACACTGGACGGGAAGCTGTCAGCCCACTATGAAAATACCGTGGTTATAACCGATGGTGAGCCTGAAATGCTCACATTGGCTTACTAAAAGCGAGGTGTTGAAATTGGCAAAGAAGGATGTTATAGAGGCGGAAGGTATAGTAGTAGAAGCACAGCCTAACGCTATGTTTATTGTAGAACTGGAAACCGGACATAAGGTGCTGGCTCATGTTTCCGGAAAAATAAGAACTAATTATATAAGGATCATCCCCGGGGATAAGGTGAAAGTGGAATTATCGCCTTATGACCTGACAAGAGGCAGGATAACCTGGAGAGGTAAAGCCTGATAATCCATCAGGTGAAACACAGAAGGAGGATACAAAATGAAAGTTAGAGCTTCCGTAAAGCCTATCTGTGAAAAATGCAAGGTGATCAAGAGAAAAGGTAAAGTAATGGTTATCTGTGAGAACCCTAAGCATAAACAGAAGCAAGGCTGAAAAACAGTCATTTAGCATAGTTCGTCTCCTTACGGAGAAGAAAACTTTGATAGATGATAGATTTTATTGCAGAAAAAGTATTTAAAAGAACATCCCGTTTATATTACGGCACGCCAGTTGGTAATGGCAGTGATACGTGACGGAAGATGGGAACAGGAGGAAAATATGGCTCGTATAGCCGGTGTAGACTTACCAAATGAAAAAAGAATAGAAGCAGGTCTCACTTATATCTATGGGATAGGCTGGACCACTTCGAGAAAGATTTTAGAGAAAACCGGGATCAACCCTGACACAAGAGTAAAAGATCTGACAGAGGAAGAAGCCGGTAAGATCAGAAAAGTCATCGAATCAGATTATATGGTTGAAGGTGACCTGAGAAGAGATGTCAACATGAACATCAAAAGACTGATGGAAATCGGATGCTACAGAGGTATCAGACACAGAAGAGGCCTTCCGGTAAGAGGGCAGAAGACTAAGACAAACGCAAGAACTAGAAAAGGTCCTAAGAAGACCGTGGGTAGAAAGAAGAAGTAAAGGAGGTAGGATGATATGGCTAAAGCTGTAAAGAAGGCTGTAAGAAAAAAGAGAAAAGAACGTAAAAATGTAGAAAAAGGCCAGGCTCATATTCAGGCTACCTTTAACAATACATTAGTAACCCTGACGGATATGGCAGGAAATGCACTTTCATGGTCAAGCGCCGGGTCGCTTGGCTTTAAGGGTTCAAGAAAATCAACACCGTTTGCTGCACAGTCAGCTGCAGAAGAAGCTGCCAAGGCTGCAATGGAACATGGTTTGAAGACAGTTGAAGTTTATGTAAAGGGTCCTGGATCCGGACGAGAAGCAGCTATCAGAGCTCTTCAGACAGCAGGTCTTGAAATCACTATGATAAAAGACATAACGCCGATACCGCATAATGGATGCAGACCGCCGAAGCGAAGAAGAGTCTGATAGAAGGGAGGAAGAAAAATTATGTCAGTAAACAGAGATCCAATTTTGAAGAGATGCAGATCCCTTCAGATCGATCCTAGCCATTTAGGTATTTTTAAGGAATCCAAAAGAGCTCCTCAGAAGAGCATGAAAAAAATGAGTGATTACGGACTGCAGCTTCGTGAAAAGCAGAGAGCTAAATTTGTATACGGAGTGCAGGAGAAGCAGTTTAGAAATACATTCAACAAGGCAGCAAAGAAAAAGGGGATCACAGGTGAGAACCTTCTCATAATGCTTGAAAAAAGACTTGATAATGTTGTTTACAGAATGGGTCTTTCCACAACAAGAAGAGAAGCAAGACAGCTGGTAGTACACAGTCATTTCCTGGTAAACGGAAAAAAGGTCAATATCCCTTCATATCAGGTAAAACCCGGAGATGTTATAAAAGTCAGAGAAAAGAGCGTAAGCTCACCTAAATTCAAAGAGATCAAGGACATGACGGTAGGAATACCGGGATGGCTGTCCGTTGACAGAGATAAACTTGAGGGGACAGTGCTTGCTGATCCTACAAGAGATCAGATAGATACTCCTATCGAGGAGCATCTTATCGTCGAATTGTATTCCAAATAATCCGGTGATTTATCGCTATAGTTTTGGAATGAAAAGGAGGGTTTTGAGTGATAGAAATCGAAAAACCGACAATCGAATGTATATTTTCAGACGAGGATTCCAATTATGGGAAGTTTATAGTGGAGCCGCTTGAAAGGGGTTACGGCACCACATTAGGGAACAGTCTCAGGAGGATACTTCTGAGCTCACTTCCCGGAGTTGCTGTCACGTCGGTAAAGATAGACGGTATACTTCATGAGTTTTCCACTATTCCTGGAGTAAAGGAGGATGTCACCGAGATAATTCTCAATCTTAAAAGATTATCGGTGAAGCTCAGCGGAGAGAACACCAAGAGAGTCCTGATCAATGCAATAGGACCTAAAGAGGTAACTGCAGCTGATATACTGGGAGACTCAGATGTCAAGATATTCAACCCTGATCTTCATATTGCGACGCTGGAAGAAAACGCTACTCTCATAATGGAGATAAATCTTGCGAGAGGCAGAGGTTATGTTCCTGCGGAGATGAACAAGGATGAAAATACACCTATCTCTGTTATACCTACAGATTCGATTTTCACACCTGTTAAGAAAGTTAATTTTACTGTGGAAAATACGAGAGTAGGGCAGGTGACAGACTATGATAAGCTGATCCTTGAGATATGGACTGACGGCTCAATCACGCCTAGTGAAGGAGTATCCATAGGCGCCAAGATAATGCAGGAGCATCTTAGTCTGTTCGTAGAACTTACAGATTCTACCGAAAATATGGAGATAATGGTCGAGAAGGAAGAAAATCAGAAGGAAAAAGCCCTTGAAATGACCATTGAGGAGCTGGAGCTTTCTGTAAGATCCTTTAACTGTCTCAAGAGAGCGGCGATAAATACTGTTGAAGAACTTACGCACAGAAGTGAAGAAGATATGATGAAGGTTAGGAACCTGGGCAAGAAATCACTTGATGAGGTTAAACATAAGCTTGAAGAACTGGGTCTTAGCCTTAGACAAAGTGACGAATAAATTAATTGATAGGAGGATGCAGCGATGCCAGGATATAGAAAATTAGGCAGGACTTCAGCTCACAGAAAAGCTATGCTGAGAAATCTGGTAACTGATCTTTTCAGAGAAGGCAGGATAACAACAACAGATACAAGAGCTAAGGAAGCCAGAAAACAGGCAGAAAAGATGATAACACTTGCCAAGCGTGGTGACCTTCACGCAAGAAGACAGGTGTTGGCATATGTATATGACGAAACGGTAGCAGCCAAGCTGTTTGATGAGATAGCCCCTAAATATGAAGAAAGACAGGGTGGCTACACAAGGATTCTCAAGCTTGGGCCAAGGCAGGGAGACAACGCCGAAATGGTGTTCCTGGAACTGGTTTAGTCATAAATTAAGCAAAATAAAATCAACGGATAGAGGCGCAGTATCTATCAGTACCTGACTGTATATACGATACAGGGACCGGTTGCAGACAGAGAAAGGAGATACTGCCGAAGGATATCCCTACCCTGACGGATTTCCTGGGCTGCCGCATAATATGCGTCAGACTGTCACATCGGTGGAGAGCTATCCATGTTAGATGAAAGAAACAGTTTTCAATACCATGGATATCACACCGGGCGGTATCCATGGTTTTTATTTAGCAGTAAAACACACTGATTTATTTGATAAATACTGGAGGATAAAATGAAAAACGTTAAGAGCAGAGCCATCAGGGTTATCATGCTTGCAGCCATCTTCATAATGGCATGCCCGATGTTGGCCTTTGCCGAAGAGGCAGCCGAAGAGCCTGCATTATATGCAACGGCATGGTCAATAGTACCGCCAGTTGCGGCTATCGTGCTGGCGCTCATTACAAAGGAAGTTTACAGTTCATTGTTCATAGGAATAGTTATAGGCGGAGCCCTGTATGCGGGAAATTTCTCAGGAACTCTTACACACGTTATCAACGATGGTATTATAGTATCTCTGTCTGATTCGTATAATGTGGGGATACTGGTATTTCTGGTAGCTCTTGGTATAGTAGTGGCATTGCTCAACAAATCAGGCGGTTCAAAGGCCTTCGGAGTATGGGCAAGCAAGAGGATAAAAACGAAAGTAGGAGCTCAGTTCGCGACAATAATACTGGGTATATTGATTTTTGTTGATGACTATTTCAACTGTCTTACGGTCGGAAGTGTCATGTCACCTCTGGCAGATGAACATAAAGTGCCGAGGACGAAGCTTGCCTATCTGATAGACTCTACTGCTGCGCCGGTATGCATCATAGCTCCGATATCATCGTGGGCTGCAGCAGTTACAGGATTTGTCGAAGGAGAAAACGGATTTGCCCTGTTCATAAAGGCGATCCCATTCAACTTTTACGCACTGCTGACGATACTGATGATGTTCCTGATAGTAGGAATGAAGTTTGATTACGGTAAGATGCGTACATATGCGGCAAAGATACAGGAGACAAAGGCTGATGATATAGACGTGGAAGCGGTAGAGGAACCTTCCAGAAGGAGACGTGAGGGAAAAGTAATAGACCTCGTTATACCTATAATAGTACTTATAATAGCATGTGTGATAGGAATGATATATACGGGAGGATTTTTCAGCGGGGCAGGATTCGTGGAGGCCTTCTCAGGATGTGATGCATCTGTAGGACTGTCTCTGGGAAGCATTGCGGCACTGGTAGTTATATTCATCATATATATAGCTTCAGGTGTTCTGGGATTCAAGGAATCTATGAACTGCATACCTGAAGGTTTCAAGGCAATGGTAGCGCCTATACTGATACTCACTTTGGCATGGACACTGAAGGGCATGACTGATAGCCTGGGTATAGCTGAATTCGTTGCTGCAGGAACAGCATCTGCGGCAGGCTCATTTATGCATTTTGTGCCGGCTATAGTATTTGCGATAGGATGTTTCCTTGCGTTTGCTTCAGGAACATCATGGGGAACTTTCGGCATACTTATTCCTATAGTTGTCGAGGTTTTCCAGGGGAGCGATACTCAGCTGATGATAATATCGATTTCTGCGTGTATGGCTGGAGCAGTGTGCGGAGATCACTGTTCGCCTATTTCCGATACGACTATCATGTCAAGTGCCGGAGCAAGATGTAACCATGTGGCCCATGTTGCGACACAGATCCCGTATGCTATGACAGTGGCATCTATATCGTTTATTACATACATAGTTGCCGGATTTACAAAGAGCGCATGGATCTCGCTGCCTGTAGGTATCATAATCCTTATCGCAGTACTTGTTATCATCAAGAAGATGCAGAAGCCTCTTCCGGAGGAGACTGCTCCGTCGGAAGCGTAAACCGGTGTTCGGATCATGGACAGCGCGGCTGATATGCCGCGTTGTTTTTCTTTTTATTATGGCTTTATCTCTTGAATATTTTTCCTGACGTGTGTATAATTATGAATGTGATAAAAACGCTATGAAAAGGTATAGAAGGAGAAATGAAGATGAAAAAGAGTATAATAGCTGTTTTACTGATAATGGTACTTGCTTTCTCTCTGTCTGCATGCGGAGGAGAAGAAGATACGAGCGGAGATACTGTAGTATACAAAGTTGGAACGGAGCCTACATTCCCGCCTTTTGACACCACTGATGAAAATCAGAATATAGTCGGGCTTGATATGGATCTCATCACGGCCATAGGTGAAGATCAGGGCTTTAAGGTTGAATTTGAGAACCTTTCATTTGACGGACTCATCCCTGCTCTTAAAGCAGGTAACATAGATATCGTTGCAGCAGGAATGAACAAGGATGATCCTGAAAGACAGGAACAGGTAGATTTCAGTGACGCCTACTATGAATCACAGCTTTTCGTCGCAGTTGCTATCGATAATGACACCATAAACAGCATAGATGACCTTACACCGGATATGAAGGTCGCAGCACAGACGGGAACTACTGGAGCTGAAAAAGTAAAGGAACTGCAGGAGAACGGTCAGATAAAGGAAGCTGTTATACTTGACGGCCTTGATACTGTAATGATGCAGCTTATAAATGGAGATGTTTCGGCTGTTATAAATGATAAGCCTGTAACGGAAGCATATATGAAAAAGCAGCCTGACAAGATCAAGATGGTAGGAGAAGCTCTCAATGCGGAGAATTACGGATTTGCTGTGCAGAAGGGCAATCAGGAGCTCCTGGACAAGATAAATGCGGGACTTAAGAACATAAAGGAAAACGGAACATTTGACGAACTGGTTGATAAATGGTTCAATATGTAGTACATCTGTAAAACGATAAATATGAAAATCAGTTGACCTTTGGCCGCAGGTTCGGTCGAAGGTCGCCTTTTTTAAGGAGGAAACGGTTTGGCAGAATATTTACAAGGAATAGTTGTAGCTTCAAAAGGTGTGCCTGTTACTATAATAATATCATTAGTTGCAGTGACAGGCGGACTTATCATAGGTCTTTTCGTTGCTATAGCCAAACGATCAAGATTCAAGATACTGAGAGCTCTTGCGACGGTTTATGTGGATGTGCTCAGAGGGACTCCGCTTCTCGTTCAGGTTCTTATACTGGCATACGGAGTGCCGCAGCTGATAAAAACCACTTTTGGTATCCAGTTCAACTGGGAACAGATGATAATAGTGGGGTTCATAGCATGCGGGATCAACAGCTCCGCCTATATGGCTGAGATAATACGAAGCGGACTTCAGGCTATTGACCGTGGACAGGCAGAGGCGGCAAGATCACTGGGACTCAGTAACGGACAGACCATGAGATACATAATAGTACCGCAGGCTTTCAAGATAATAGTTCCTGCCCTCGGAAACGAGTTTATCACACTTATAAAGGAAACATCCATCCTGTCTGTTGCGGGAATAGTGGAAGTGACCAGAAGAGGCACGTTGTGGGCATCCTCGTCATTCCTGTCTTTTCAGGCATATATAGGCGTTGCCATAGTTTATCTGATCATGACTCTTACATTGTCCAGGCTTGTGACATATATAGAGAGGAGGCTGTCGCAAAGTGATAGAAGTTAAGAATCTGGAAAAATCATTTGGAGAGCTTCAGGTGCTTAAGGGAATAAATGAGACGATCAATGAAAAGGAAGTTGTATGTGTTATCGGTCCGTCAGGATCAGGGAAAAGTACATTCTTGAGATGTTTGAACCTTCTGGAAGAACCGACCGGAGGAGAGGTTTTCCTTGACGGGGAGAAGATAAATTCTCCTGAAGTGGATATTGACGGTATCCGTGAGAAACTCGGGATGGTGTTTCAGAATTTTAACCTGTTTCCTCATATGACAGTAATGGATAATATCACATTGGCACCGATAAAAGTGAAAAAGCTGGAAAAGGGCGATGCAGAGAAGCAGGCAATGGAACTGCTGGAAACAGTAGGCCTTTCTGACAAGGCAAAGTCATATCCCTCGTCGCTTTCGGGGGGACAGAAGCAGAGGGTAGCTATAGCGAGAGCGCTGGCTATGGAACCGGAAGTAATGCTTTTTGATGAGCCGACTTCGGCATTGGACCCTGAGATGGTAGGAGAGGTTTTGAATGTAATGAAGGAACTTGCCGAAAACGGAATGACCATGGTGATAGTCACTCATGAGATGGGATTTGCAAGGGAAGTGGCGGACAGGGTACTGTTCATGAATCAGGGAGTGATCATGGAGCAGGGAACTCCGGAGGAGCTTTTCGGGAATCCGCAAAACGAAAGGACTAAAAGCTTTTTAAGCAAAGTACTGTAAAAAAGAAATAAAACCCCCGGGCTTAAAAGTCCGGGGGTTTTAAGGTTTTATGAATTTTGCATTATACGGCCAGAAAACTGACCGGACGGAATCTGTATCAGATTAGCCGAAATATCTCTTTAAGAGGCCCTGGAAAGCTCTTCCATGTCTTGCTTCGTCTTTGGCCATCTCATGAACTGTGTCGTGGATAGCATCAAGATTCTGCTTTTTAGCCATAGTTGCCAGCTCTTTCTTTCCTGCACAGGCGCCTGCTTCTGCTTCTACTCTCATTTCCAGGTTCTTCTTTGTCGAATCTGTAACTACTTCACCAAGCAGTTCCGCGAATTTAGCTGCGTGTTCAGCTTCTTCCCATGCTGCTTTTTCCCAGTAGAGCCCGATTTCAGGATATCCTTCTCTGTGGGCTACTCTTGCCATTGCAAGATACATTCCGACTTCTGAACATTCACCGTTGAAGTTGTCTCTGAGTCCCTGGATGATCTCAGGATCCACTCCCTGAGCAACGCCTACCACATGATCATCTACGAATTCTATAGCACCTTCTTTGACTTCTACGAATTTTTCTGCCGGAACACCGCACTGTGGACATTTTTCCGGTGGTTTAGGTCCTTCATAAGTGTATCCGCATACTGAACAAGTCCATTTCATAATAAACAACCTCCTTTGATGTTATATTATCTTTATTTTTAGTGATTTCTTAATACATCTGTATAATATACCATTTTGGTAAAGAATTCAAGTGGTTTTGATAAAAAAATAAGAGTTTTCAATAAAAAATCGATAAAAAGTGTAAATATGCTGAAATTCCAATGTGAATAAAAGTACACTATCTTTACACTTTACCTGGATGCTGGCACCATGTTATAATAACTTGTGCTGAATAAGTAAATAGAAAGGTGGATTCTGTGAAAAAATATAAAACAGCGGTGACAGTACTGATCATGATAGCGACTTTAGTCATATTTACGGGATGTACTACCTTTGACAACTTTAAAGTGGCTTTTATAGATGATCCTGCTGATGACAAGGCAACGATAAGAATAGGTGTGTATGAGCCGATGTCCGGAGCGGATCAGAAAAACGGGGAACTGGAGATAAAGGGAATAGAACTGGCTCATGAGATGTATCCTACAGTGAACGGAAAATTTGTGGAGCTCGTATATGCAGACAATGCTTCAGATATATATGCGGCTGAAACGGCGATAAAAGAGCTTATACTGCAGGATCCTCTGGTTATTCTGGGAAGTTACGGAAGTGTATATTCGATGGTTGCAGGTGATTATGTAAATGAAGCGGAGATACCGGCAATAGCCATAACAAATGAGAATCCTCTGGTCACAAAGAATAACGGATACTATTTCAGAGTATGTTATGTGGACTCCAACCAGGGAGATCTGCTGGCCAGATATGTGCTTGAACAGAAAAAGGAGACGACTGCGGGGGTGCTTTTGCCGGAAGACGATGATGCAGCGCTTGCAATGGCAACAGCATTTACTGACAGGATAAAGGCTGAAACAGGAAATGAAGATGCCATAACCGTTTATGAAGAATATAAAGCGGGAGCAAAGGACTTTTCCGAACAACTGGAAGCTGTCAGCAAATCCGGTGTCAAAAGTGTTCTGCTTCCGGGAGAGATAACAGATTCTGCCAATATAATAAAGCAGGCAGATGATATGGGGCTTGAAATCATGTTTCTGGGAAATACTGAATGGGCAGATAAGGAATTTGATTCCCTTACTGATGGAAAAGCCACAGAGAAAAATACAGCCTTCATAAATTTCTATTCTGCAGAAGAAACCGTAAGTAAGGAAACAGAGACATTTTTGAAGGCATATAAGAAAAAATACGGGGATGACAGTGAGCCGGAGGATGCAGTGGTCTTGGGATACGATGCCTATGTGATCGCTCTGGATGCCATAGATAAGGCATCGGATGATGCGGACGGAGAGGAAGTAAAGGATGTTCTCAAAGGGCAGAACCAGTTTCACGGAGCATCCGGTATCATAACATTCAATACGACCGGGGACCCTATCAAAACAGCATATATAAGCACATGGAAGGATGGTAAAACAGTCTCGATATATACCATGAATCCTATATAAATATTTGTACAATGGATAGATAAAAAATTCATATAAAATGGAGTTTTGAAAATAATAAACAATAAAGGAGAAGAAAATGGAACAGAAAATCAAAGATGCATTAGAACAGATAAGGCCTTTTCTGCAGAGAGACGGAGGCGATATCGAATTTGTGGAGTATACTGAAGACAATATCGTTAAAGTAAGACTTCAGGGACATTGTGCAGGATGCCCGGGAGCACAGATGACGATAAAGGGTGTTGTGGAAAAGATACTTAAAGAAAGCTATCCTGAAGTAGCTGGTGTAGAGGCAGTTCTGTAAAATGGATTTTTTAAATGAAGTAAACAGAAAAATATCGGAAAACAGGACAGAGATGATTTCATCTCTGTCCGCTCTTATATCTGTGCCAAGTATGGCTGTAGAAACGCAAGGCCGCAAACCGTTTGGGGAAAATGTCCAAAAAGCTTTTGAATATATGCTGGATCTTGCTGAAAGGGAAGGCTTTGAAACCTATAATGCGGATAATTACGGAGGGCATGTGGATTTCAAAGGTAAAAGTGACGGCATAGTTGGGATAGTCGCACATCTCGATGTGGTTCCTGAAGGTGACGGATGGGACTTTGATCCATATGGCGGATCCATGATAGACGGATATATATGCGGAAGAGGAGCAGTTGATGACAAGGGCCCCGCAATAGCATCTTTTTATGCTATGAAGGCTTTGAAGGAATGCGGATACGAGCCGGAAAAGACGATAAGACTGATTCTGGGGCTGGATGAGGAAACGAATTGGAAAGGTATGGAATATTATCTTGATAAGGTCGACAGGCTCCCCGATATCGGGTTTTCTCCGGATGCAGATTTCCCTGCAATACATGGTGAAAAAGGCATAATCATGTTTGAGATAGTCAAAAAATTTGAGAGCTTCAGAGGAAAGGGCCTTGAGCTGAGTTCTGTAAAGGGAGGAACTGCAGGGAATTCAGTGGCAGATTTTTCAAGAGCTGTTATCCATGACAGCTCAGGTAAAGGATACCAGAATATCAAGAATATGGTTGCGGAATTTCGCAGGGAAAAAGGCTGTCGTATAAACTGCAGGGGAACCGGACGCAGTCTTGAGATAACAGTACATGGTATCTCAGCACATGGCGCGACCCCTGAAAAAGGTGAAAATGCCGTATCTATAATTATGGAGTTTCTGGGAAGACTTAATTTTGCCAATGAAGACACAAATGATTTCATAAGTTTTTTCAATAAATGTATAGGATATGATCTTCATGGAGAACATCTGGGATGCTGCTTTGAGGATAAAGAATCCGGCAAACTGATCCTGAATGTCGGAATGCTGGATATGGACAGGAAAACTGCAACAATAACAATAAATATAAGATATCCGGTAACTATGAATGATGAAATTGTATACGATGGTATAATGGATGTGATCGGCGATTATGATCTGGGGATCGTAAAAGGCAAACATCAGGAGCCTCTTTTCATACCGGATGACGATCCATTGATAGTGATGCTGATGGATGTATACAGAAAGCATACCGGTGATCTTTGCAGCAGTCCTATAGTCATAGGTGGGGGAACATATGCAAGAGCTGTAAAGAATACTGTGGCATTTGGCGCCAGGTTTCCCGGTGAAGTTGAACTAGCGCATCAGAAAAATGAACGTATATCTGCAGATAATATGATCAAGCTGGCTGAGATATATGCAGAAGCGATATACAGGCTGGCGGAGACGGAATAAAATGGGAAAAGTGAAGAGGGAGTATATACTGGCGTTTACTACAGTGCTCCTATGGGGAACTCTTCCATCGATAAGCAAGCTTATAATAAACAAACTTTCACCTGTGACGACTACGTTTTATGTGAGCCTCATAGCGGCAATGACATTACTGATAATAAATGCAGTCAGGAAGGGGCCGGATTTTTACAGGATATACTCCCTGCGTGACTATTGCCGTATCGCAGGACTGGGATTCCTGGGACTGTTTTGTTACACCACGCTTTATTATATCGGTCTTGAGAGACTTACTTCCCAGCTGGCGGGGATCATCAACTATATGTGGCCTGTAATGATTATATTGTTTTCATGTCTGATCCTTAAGGAAAGGTTCACGATACGGAAGGTGACAGCAATGTCTGTTTCTTTTGCAGGCATGATGCTGATCTGCGCTCAGGGGATGTTTGGAGAGGCTTCCGGAAACAGTCTGGCGGGGATGCTTTGCTGTTTTGCGGCAGCTGTATGTTACGGGCTGTATTCGGCGCTCAATAAAAAGTATGATTACGATCAATGGATAGTGTTGAATGTAGCATTTGGGGTGACTGCTCTTTTGTCAGGAATATGGTGTTTCGCAGACGATGGATTCGTTGAACCGGACGGCCCTATGCTGGCCGGACTGCTGTGGATCGGTGTTTTTGTCAACGGCATAGCATATGTACTTTGGGGGATCGCTATAAATATCGGTGAGACGGCGAAGATTTCCATACTCGCATATATATGTCCTTTTTTGAGCCTTGTTTTCGGCAGAGTGCTGCTTGATGAACACATATCCTTTTTATCGTTTGCCGGAGTCATTTTGATAATAGGAGGTGTTCTGATCCAGTCGGAAATAGGGAAAAAGAAAAAGCATAAGCAAATTACATAAAATATGGATTCTGGGGGGGGGCATTGAAAGACGGTGAAAACCGACTAAACTTGACAAATGCTCCTTTTTTGTTACAATGAAAGCCAACATGTGATTACATGTAAAAGATTCGATTGGGGGAATGGTATGAAGATCGATATAAAGAACATTTTTGAGAAAAAAGGGGAAGATGTCTGTAAGCATACCAATGAAAGACTTGATATAGAGGAAGTTTTTGCCGAGGCGCTGGCGGGATCGGAGCCGGAAGAACCTGAAGAGACTGAACAGCAGGAAGAACCTGAAGGGTTTGAACAGCAGGAAGAACCTGAAGAGTCTGAACAGCAGGAAGAACCGGAGGAGCCTGATCAGCCGGAGGAGTCGGAAGAGACTGAACAACAGGAAGAACCTGAAGAGTCTGAACAGCAGAAAGAACCGGAGGAGCCTGATCAGCTGGAAAAGACTGAACCGCCGGAGGAGTCTGAACCGCTGGATGAATCTGAAGGAACTGATCAGACGGAAGAAGTCAGATTGGTAAATGCTGATGAAAACGGTGAAAAGTCATATAGTGATGTCAAAGCTGAAGAACCGTTTTATAAAAAATATGGAGGACATGCCGGAATAGCGGCTGCTTTTGTGATCCTTATTGCGGTAGTTATAGTATATGCGACAATGATCCCAAAAGAGGTCGAGGCTACTATAAATGGAGAAGATTTCGAGCTTGTCAGCACTGCAAATACGGTAGAAAGATTTCTTGAAGAGCAGGATATAGAATTCTGCAGCGATGACTACATATCTAAACCGCTGCAGACGTTTATGTATGACGGAATAGAGCTTGAGATAACACATGCGACGAATTTCACGATCACTGCAGACGGCAAGACACGAGATTATAAATCTCTTGCCAATACGGTGGGGGAAGCGCTTGACGATGTGGACATAAAGCTGGGGAGCAGAGATATAATATCACCTTCCAGAGATACTATGCTGACAAAAAACATGGAGATAGTCATAAATCGTGTAAAGGTCAGAGAGGAAACCGTGGAAGAAGCAGTACCTTTTGAAACTGTAAATAAGGATGACGTATCCATGGATGAAGGTACGAAAAAGGTGGTGACTGAAGGTGTTGCCGGTAAAGATAAGGTGACATATGAGGTCACATATGTTGACGGCAAGGAAGCATCAAGGAAAGAACTCTCCAGGGAGCAGATAACTGCCGCGGTAAACGAGGTTGTCGCTCATGGAACAAGGATAAGCTATAATGGCAAATCGTACAGCAGAAAAATCGTAGTAAAGGCATATGCGTATACAGGAGGAGGAAGGACCGCCATGGGTACGCGAGCGACCATCGGCTGATTCTTGCCCGCCTTATCGACCATAAACAGCGGGGCGATGC